>JABHIC010000232.1 GCA_018671205.1 Gammaproteobacteria bacterium | reverse complement strand
TCTCTGCGGTCTACTACCCGGTGGAGACCCTACCCGAATTTATCCGCCCCATCTCCTGGATGATCCCAGCCAGCCATGCCTATGAGGGGATGCGCACCCTATTGTTTGAGCAGATTTTCCGTTGGGACCTATTCTGGAAGGGATCTGCACTAAACCTGCTCTGGCTCTCCGTTGCAATCTGGCTCTACCTACGCGCCTTCAGCTATGCCCGACAGCAGGGAATATTGTTGCAGGGCAATGAGTAACCGCTATTGTGGCGACTGGTGAGGGTTCTCCACGACTCGTAATGACCCTGAGATAAGGTCACGCTACGGTGACCAGCCCCGATAGCAACCATAAGCCCCCTCGCCGCCGTATCTACAGGTATTGGCAGCGCCAGACTTATCACAGTACCAGCATCTGCCGCAATCATAGTCTGCTGAGCACTGGTCTGAGCTGGCTGAACGGCTACCACAATAGCTATCGTCCATTCCTTCAGCATCCCCATCAATTGTCCGACTCATGTGGAACCAGGCACTATTGTAGAGGTAGCTGATATGGTCGGTTTGGGGATCATAGAGCATATTACCTGCGGGGCTTCCGAGCACTCCATCATCCCTGTCTGTGATCCCAAAACTGGCGCTTATGGTGGTGATATAGTCAAGCTCAATGGCCGGGTACTCTCCCATTCCACTTCTGGGATTCTCCACTACCTGCCACCTGCCTTCAGCCAGCCCCTCCAGCGTTGACCCATCAGCAAAAGTATAGGTTTCAACCCCCTTTAAGCGACCACCAGGACAGATAAAAGAGGAGGCCATAATCGATGGAATGGGCATCTCAGGGGCAACAGAGGTGGTTATCCAGGCTCCGGGAACCATCGCATCAGCATAGGCTAACGGGTCACCCGTGAGCGTAGGTCCCTCAGCCTGAGGAACCGTCAGCCTGATCTCATCAGAGCGTGGCCCCTCTCCATCTGCATCAAAGGCGACAAGAGTCAGATAATAGGTACCGTCCGGGATATTTGTGAACTCCCTGGAGGTGATTTCTCCCAGGTTCATAGCGTTGTTTGAGTCACCGGATGAAAACCCATAGTAGAGTTTATATCCGCTGGCTCCGCTAACCTCATTCCAGGAGAGTGAGACTGTGCTGTCACTTACCGAGGTGGAGAATCCTGTGGGTATGGTTAATCCAGTAGTGATCATTATCTCCTGAGACCGAACCATCTCACTCTCATCATCATAGGCGGTAAGGGTCAGGTAATAGTTGCCATCCGGTATATTTTTAAAATCGCGTGAGGCGACATCACCCAGCACCACCGAACCATCGACCTCTCCGGCAGATAGACCATAATAGAGCAGATAGCCCGTGGCTCCTTCTACCTGATCCCAGGAAAGAGTAACCGAGCTGTTGCTGACCGATGCAGCAAAATTATTGATGCTGGCCTCCAGGGCATTGGACTGGAATAGTGTTCCACTATATCCCACAATGACAAAAGTATTATTACCATAGGCTATTTTATAGAGTGCTCCGCTGATCTCACTGGTTTGCGGAGCCCAGGTAACGCCATCGGTTGAGGTCTGAATATTGCCATTGCTTCCTCCACCATATCCTACGATAACAAAGCGGTTGTTACCGTAGGTTATGCCATTGAGAAACCCGGTACCACTGGGGGTTCCAGGCACCCAGATTATTCCATCGCTAGACGTGAGAATGGTGCTTCCACCTCCTCCCCCCACAGCAACAAAGCTGTTATCCGCAAAGTGCACATCACCGAGAATTTTATCAGTACCGGCATCTCTGATTGTCCAGCTGAGACCATCACTTGAGGTAACAACATTGCCCTGACTTCCTACCGCAACGAAAAGCCCATTACCATAAGCCACACCATTGAGATAACTGCTCGCCCCTGTATTACTCTCAACCCATGACAAGCCATCGGTTGAGGTAAGCGCAACACCGCTATCCCCCACCGCAACAAAGCTGTTGTTCGCAAATATCAGGCCGCGCAGCGTCCCGCTAAACCCTGTTTCTACTGCATTCCAGACAATACTATTGGTTGATATTGTTACGTCCCGCTTTATATGAGCCACTTTGTATCGACCTATTTGAGGTGGGACAAGCTCAGCAAGCACATGACTATGATGATGGCAATTTGGCTTAAAAGCATCAAGGAGCTTCCTTCGGTCCCCTCAGGACTCCTCC
>JABHIC010000231.1 GCA_018671205.1 Gammaproteobacteria bacterium | reverse complement strand
GTCGGGCGGCCCCCTGCTGCACCTGAATAATCTCGGTAATATGCTGAATACTTAGCTGGATCGGTCTCATCCCCTCCTCAGCCAGCCGCTCAAGCGCATGGGGAAGCACCTTGTTGACGGCAACCTGAAGAATCTTGTTGACCCGCTCTAGGCGCGGGTCAATGGCTCCTCCCTCCAGCGCCGTCTCCTGCGGCTCTTCAACCACCTTCTCAACCAGTTCTGATACCGCGCGCATCGCCTCGCCCACCTTATTAAGCTCAGTAATCCCCTCCTCCATTCTCCATATCGCGCCGGTCACAGCCGTCAATGCATTACCAATATTATGGAGAATAGTGGATGACATCTCTACCAGCCCGGACTGAAAGGCCGAGAACTGCTCCTGCTCCTCCGCCCGCCGGAGCTGGGTGATATCCTCAAACATCCACAACATCACCTCATCATGCCTACTTTCAACAGTAGAGAGAAGCTCTTCCTCTGTTTTTTTGATCAGAAAGCGATGAATCCGGAGCAGCAGACCGTTGGGCAGTTTGCACTCAAAGGTAGGCCATTCTCCATCATGAAAATCGCCCTCTACCTCCGTTGGGGGGGTAATATCCCTCTGCTCCAACAGTTGACTCATCTGGCTATCCACTAGCGGCATCATCCCAAACAGCCCCTCAACCATATGGTTGGCAGTGAGGATGCGCCCCCTCCCGACCACCAACAGGCCGATGGGAATCGCCGAGAGAAGCCGATCCACAAAACGCTTCTCATGTTTGACCCGCTCCAGGTCATGAACCTGCAGCTGTATCTTGTTCTCCTGCTGTTGCACCTTCTGCATGATGCGCTGCTGCATCTGCTGTGCATTGATATAACGCTTGAGGGAGGCGATACGGCGTAGAAAGATATCGTGGGAGTCCTCCTTGTAAATTAGATCGATGGCTCCGGCATCGAGGGCGGCCCCCTTCACATCCTTACGCTGAGAGAACATCACCATCAGAACATCCTCGGTCTCGTGGTTGGCGAGCAGACGACCCACCAGCTCATCACCATGTCCATCGGGTAACATGTAATCGATAATCGCCAGATGCGGCAGAAATTTCCGTGCAGCCTGCTCCGCAGTAGCGATACTGGCGGCCGTCTCCACCTCATACCCCTGCTCACTCAACAGGTGTCCATACACAGCAAGAATGGTTGGGGAGTCATCCACCAGCAGCACCCGGATACTCTGCTCCTCCTGTTCGTGGAGTCCACTCCTCATTGAGCCGACCATATCACGTCGGAACGCCATCCCCTCTGCCAGCCGTCGTAGTGCCTCCACCCGCATCAGGAAGAGGTTGTGGGGGTCATCTTTTCCAATCAGCTCAACCGCACCGGCAGCCAGCGTCTTCTCGACCACATCCGGGAATTGGGAGTGGATCGCCACAATGATATTGGCGGTGGTGGGATCTTCAAGCAGCGCACGGGTCAGCTCATCCCCATTCCCTTCGGGCATAAAGAAGTCGATAATCCCCAACTGTGGGGCCTCGGCACGGGCCAGCACCAGCGCATCAGCCATGTTATAGGCGACCAATACCTCATACCCGGCCTTCTCCAGCAGTGCCGAATAGATCGCACAGACTGTTTTGGAGTCATCGACAAAAAGTAATTTCATCATCCTCTCTCTGTTTATTCACCATCATCCACTCCATTTCAACCACCCTTTCCAGGGCACCTCTAAATTTAGAGGTGCCCTCCACTCACCCCCCTTCCCCCTTATACAGGGGCAGCTTTCAGTTTTGAAGCCTCAATACCTCATGCTCAGGATTCAGTCTGCGTACCTGCCGCAGATGATCACTCATCTGGGCACTCATCCCCTTATTCATCAATACCAGTGCAATCACCGCATGGGCATCGGCCTCATTCTCCCGGGTAAGGTAGACCCCCGCCACCATCTTCTTGTTGGAGAGAGCCGCCTCCGCCTCCTCCAGCGCCTCCATCTCTGCCCCCGAGTCGATCAATACCTTCGCCTTGCCCAGTCGAGCCCAACTCCCCCAGAGCGGATGGTTATCAATCAGCTGATCATAGAGTCGGATC
>JABHIC010000230.1 GCA_018671205.1 Gammaproteobacteria bacterium | reverse complement strand
GACGCCAGCACCAGTTGAAAAAGAATGAGGAAGAGGTGCGAGTTAAGGAGGAGGCGGAGCGCCGTCAGGAAGAGGAGATAAAACGCAAGACTCGGGAGAGTGAGGAGCGTCGTCTTCTCGATGAGCAGGCTCGTCAAGTGGCAGAGAAGGCCGCCGCAAAGAAACGTGAAGAGGAGAAAGCGGGAGGAGATAAACGTGGCGCAGGTAAGAGGGGGGACAACAAACAGCCCACTCGTTACGGTCGTAAAGAGCTGCATGTGGCGAAGGGTAAATCGGGACGAAAAAATCAGAAGAGAAACAGTAGGCGGCATAAGGTAGAGATCGAGAGTGAGCACGGTTTTACCAAGCCAACCGCTCCGGTAACCATCGAGGTGCAGGTACCAGAGACGATTACCATTGGTGATCTGGCACAGAAGATGTCAACCAAGGCCGCTGAGTTGATTAAGGTAATGATGAACCTGGGCACTATGGCCACCATTAATCAGATGATTGATCAGGAGACCGCCGCTCTGTTGGTCGAAGAGATGGGGCATAAAGCGGTGCTGATGAAAGAGAATGCACTGGAAGATGAGCTGCTTGCGGATGAGGAACATCAGGGGGAGCGTAAACAGCGTGCCCCTGTCGTTACCATTATGGGGCACGTGGATCACGGTAAAACCTCGCTACTTGACCATATTCGTGAGACACGGATTACACAAGGTGAGGCGGGAGGAATTACCCAACACATTGGTGCCTATCGGGTCACGACCAAGAAGGGTGATATCGCCTTTCTGGATACCCCCGGACACGCCGCGTTTACCGCAATGCGTGCACGTGGTGCAAAAGTGACCGATATTGTGGTACTGGTGGTGGCTGCTGATGATGGGGTGATGCCACAGACAGAGGAGGCGATTCAACATGCAAAAGCAGCGAAGGTGCCACTGATTGTTGCGGTTAACAAGATTGACAAGCCCGATGCGGACCCGGATCGGGTCAAAACGGAACTGGCGGGTAAAGAGGTGGTTCCGGATGATTGGGGAGGCGATGTCATGTTTGCCAATGTCTCTGCTCATACGGGTGAGGGGGTAGATGGATTGCTGGACGCTATTCTGCTACAGGCCGAGCTGCTGGAGCTTACCGCGGTAGCGGATGCTGCTGCCAAAGGTAATGTGGTGGAGTCCCGTATCGATAAAGGACGAGGTGCAGTGGCTACGGTGATGGTGCAAAGTGGCACCCTGCGCAAAGGAGATATTCTGCTGGCCGGGCGCGAATATGGTCGTGTACGTGCGATGACGAATGAGCACGGTGAGCAGTTGAGTGAGGCGGGTTCCTCTACTCCGGTAGAAATTCTGGGGCTTTCCGGTGTGCCGGAGGCGGGTGAAGAGGCGGTAGTAGTTCCCAGCGAGCGGAAGGCACGTGAAGTGGCCAATTTCCGTCAGGGTAAATACCGTGATGTGCGTCTGGCACAGCAGAAACAGGCAAGTCTCGACCGTATGTTTGAGCAGATGCAGGAGGGTCAGGTCTCTACGGTTAATATCCTGATCAAGGCCGATGTTAACGGTTCTGCCGAGGCCCTGAGTGACTCACTCAATAAACTCACCACTGAAGAGGTGAAAGTCAATGTGATCTCATCCGGTGTGGGCGGTATCAATGAGTCCGACGCTAATCTGGCGATTGCCTCTAATGCGATTGTGATCGGCTTTAATGTTCGGGCAGACTCCTCAGCCAAAAAATTGATTGAGGCGGAAGGGATTGATCTTCACTACTACAGTGTCATCTATGATGCCATTGAGGAGGTGAAACGGGCGATGGAAGGGATGCTCTCTCCAGACTTCAAGGAGGAGATTATTGGCCTGGCTGAGGTGCGTGATGTATTCCGTTCACCCAAACTGGGGGCGATTGCGGGTTGTATGGTCTCTGAGGGGACGATTAAGAGAAATAACCCTATCCGGGTGCTGCGTGACAATATTGTGATCTACGAAGGGGAGCTGGAGTCTCTGCGTCGCTTCAAGGATGATGTGAGTGAGGTTCGCGCCGGAACCGAGTGTGGTATCGGAGTGAAGAACTACAATGATGTCCGTGAAGGTGACCAGATTGAGGTCTTTGAGCGGATTGAGGTCTCTCGTACTCTGTAACAGAGGTGCGTTGATATGGCAGATAATGGTCGCAAGCGCCGTGTGGGTGAACAGATCAAGCGTGGCCTGGGTGAGTTGATCCAGCGTGACCTGCGTGATCCCCGATTAACCTGGGTGACAGTAACCGCGGTTAAGGTAACCCCGGACTTCTCTCACGCAACCATCTATTTTACTGTGTTGGGTGGAGCGGAGGATCTGGACGGTACACTCAGGGTACTGGACCACTCCGTGGGTTTTCTGCGTACCCGGCTGGGTAAGAAACTGAAGATGAGGGTTGTGCCTCAACTCCACTTTAAACATGACGCATCCGTTGAACGCGGTAGTTATATGGAGTCACTAATTGATGAGGTGGTTGCAGAGGATCACGCCAGAGGTCATGCTGAAGAGCAGGATGAGGAGTCATCGTAATGGGGCGTAGAAATAAAAAAGGGCGCAATGTTTCCGGAATCTTGTTGCTGGATAAACCGGCAGGCATTACCTCAAATAGCGCACTGCAGCGGGTAAAATCCCTCTTTTTTGCCAAAAAAGCGGGGCATACCGGAAGTCTGGACCCGATAGCCACCGGCATCCTTCCTCTCTGTATGGGGGAGGCGACCAAGTTTTCCGGCTTTTTGTTGAATGCGGACAAAAGTTATCTGGCGGAGTGTCAACTCGGTGTAGTAACCCGTTCAGGAGATACCGAAGGAGAGGTGGTGAGTGAACGCCCGGTAGAAGGGGTTAGCGAAACCACAATCAAACAGGCGTTACAGCAGTTCGAGGGCGAGATTGAACAGATCCCACCAATGCACTCCGCAGTCAAGGTCAATGGACAGCCCCTCTACAAGCTGGCCCATCAGGGTATCGAGATTGAGCGTGAGCCACGTCAGGTGACAATCTATGGGCTGGAATTTGTCTCTCTGGATGAGACGCATCAGCGCATGGTGATTCGGGTTGCCTGCTCAAAAGGGACCTACGTACGTACCCTGGTAGAGGATATCGGTGAGGTGCTGGGCTGTGGTGCTCATGTTTGTGGGTTGCGGAGGATTACCCTGGGCCCTTATGAAGAGCAGGACCTAGTGACCATGGAGGCGCTGGAGCTGATCCGTGAAGAGGAGGGTAATGCTGGGCTGGATCAGCGCCTGCTGCCACTGGATAGCTCGGTAGCAGAGTATGAGCGGGTTCAGCTTGATGAGGATAGTAGCTACTACCTGCGTCAGGGGCAGCCGGTACAGATATCTGCTGCGCCAGATCAGGGATGGGTTCGTATTTATGATGAGAATGAAGGTTTTATCGGTGTGGGTGAAATCATGGATGATGGGAGAGTGGCCCCGAGACGGTTGGTCTCAGAATAAGGGCCCTTTGTATTAGATATTCCTTGTGGAGCGGAACGGCTCCCGATAAAATACCACCCCTATGATTTTGGGAAATAGCGCTGCCTGACTACTGGGCAGTAGTAACATGGAGTAATTGAGTTATGTCTGTAAATGCAGAACAAAAGAGTGAGATTGTTCAGAAATATCAACGTGGAACTAATGATACCGGCTCTCCAGAGGTACAGGTTGCTCTGCTGACCGCCCGTATTCAGGATCTGACCGGCCACTTTAAGGCCCATGAGAAAGATCATCACTCCCGTCAGGGATTGCTGAAAATGGTCAACCAGCGCCGTAAGCTACTCGACTATCTGAAGAAAACGGAGAGTAGCCGTTACTCTCAGTTGATTGCAGATCTCGGCCTGCGCCGCTAGACCTTTTTTATTATTGGAATTTGAACAGGGTAATCCCCCTGTTTTGACCACTGTCAGGAAAAAATAAACGTGACACTATTCAAGAAGAGTTTTGAGTACGGGAATCAGACGGTAACGCTGGAGACCGGAGAGATCGCCCGTCAGGCTACTGGCGCGGTCAAGGTGAGTATGGGAGATACCGTTCTACTGGTCACTGTGGTTGCTGAGAAAGAGGCTCGGGAAGGGCGTGACTTCTTCCCGCTGACAGTTAACTATCAGGAAAAGTTCTATGCAGCGGGTGTGATTCCCGGTGGATTTTTCCGCAGAGAGGGGCGACCAACAGAGAAAGAGACCCTCACCTGTCGGCTTATTGACCGACCCATTCGTCCACTGTTTCCCAAGGGCTTTATGAATGAGGTACAGGTGATCGCTACGGTGATCTCTTCGGATAAAGATACGGACACAGAGATTCCTGCAATGATCGGAACCTCAGCAGCGCTGGCACTTTCGGGAGTCCCTTTTCAGGGGCCTATTGGTGCGGCACGTGTTGGATTGATTAGTGGTGACTATGTTCTGAATCCACCATTAAGTGCAAAAGAGGGTTCAGATCTGGAGTTGACGGTTGCCGGTACTGCAGATGCGGTATTGATGGTGGAGTCAGAGGCGAACGTTCTCTCCGAAGAGGTGATGTTGGGAGCAGTACTGTTTGGCCATGAACAGCTACAAGTTGTCATCACAGCGATTAATGAACTGGTTGCCGAGCAGGGCGTTGAGCAGTGGGCGTGGGAGGCTGCGGCAGAAGATACCCAACTGGCCGATGCGGTTAGTGCAGCCGGTGCGGATGCAGTGAGTGAGGTCTATCAGATTGCGGACAAGATGGAGCGTTATGGACGGATGGGTGAGGTTCGTTCAGAGATCGTCAGTGCGCTGGTGACAGATGAGGGCGAATGGGACAGCGATACGGTCAAGGCTGCCGTGAGCAAGCTGGAGAAGAAGACGGTGCGTAGCCGGATTCTGGAAGGTAATCCACGTATTGATGGTCGTGACACAAAAACGGTTCGCCCTATTTTTGTAAAGACCGGGGTATTGCCCCGTGCGCATGGTTCAGCCCTCTTTACCCGTGGCGAGACTCAGGCATTGGTTGTCACCACCCTTGGAACCGAGCGTGATGCCCAGATTATTGATGCACTGGAAGGGAGCTTCAAAGACCCGTTCATGTTGCAGTATAATTTCCCCCCATTCTCTGTCGGTGAGACGGGTCGGGTGGGCAGTCCAGGCCGCCGAGAGGTAGGGCATGGCAAGCTGGCCAAACGTGGCATACAGGCAGTTGTACCCAATACGGATGAGTTCCCTTATACCTTGCGTGTGGTCTCCGAGATTACTGAGTCCAACGGCTCCAGCTCAATGGCCTCGGTCTGTGGCAGCAGCCTCTCAATGATGGATGCCGGGGTTCCACTGAAGGCCCCTGTTGCCGGAATTGCGATGGGACTGATCAAAGAGGGAGACGATTTTGCTGTGTTGACCGATATCCTCGGCGATGAGGATCACCTGGGTGACATGGACTTCAAAGTGGCAGGAACGGATGAGGGGATTACTGCCCTGCAGATGGATATCAAGATTACCGGCATCACCCGTGAAATTATGGAGATTGCCCTCGATCAGGCACGTGATGCCCGTCTTCACATCCTGGATGAGATGAATGCCTCCCTTAATGCGCCGCGTGACGAGGTCTCTGAGTTTGCACCGCGCTATGTCACCATGAAAATTGATCCAGACAAGATTCGCGATGTAATTGGTAAAGGGGGCGTGGTGATCCGCGCGATCCAGGAAGAGACCGGGGTGAAGATTGATCTTGATGATGATGGCAACGTCAAGATTGCAGCCACGGATGGTGAGGCGGCCAATGAGGCCAAACGTCGTATTGATGATATTGTGGCTGATGTTGAGGTCAATAAAATCTACGAGGGTAAGGTTGTCAAATTGATGGACTTTGGTGCCTTTGTCAATATTCTTCCGGGTAAAGATGGCTTGGTTCACATTTCACAAATCTCTGAGGAGCGTGTCGAGAAGGTGAGTGATAAGCTTAGCGAAGGAGATGTGATTCAGGTGAAGGTACTGGAGGTTGATCGTCAGGGGCGTATTCG
>JABHIC010000229.1 GCA_018671205.1 Gammaproteobacteria bacterium | reverse complement strand
TGGATAAGCTGGAGGGGTGGCCCGAGGCGGTGCGTACCATGCAGGCCAACTGGATCGGGCGTTCCGAGGGGTTAGAGCTACAGTTTGGCACGGATCAGGGAGAGCCCTTGACGGTCTTTACCACCCGCCCGGATACCCTGATGGGTGTCACCTATGTGGCGGTTGCCGCTGAGCATCCGCTGGCGGTTGAGGCGGCCAGAAATCGCCCTGAACTGCAGACATTTCTTACCGAATGCTCCAAAATGGAGACCTCTGAGGCGGCACTGGAGACGATGGAGAAGCGAGGGATGGCGCTTGGGGTCACTGTCACTCACCCTATCACCGGGGAGGCGGTTCCTCTCTGGGTCGCCAACTTTGTGCTGATGGGGTACGGCACGGGTGCAGTGATGGCCGTGCCTGCACATGATCAGCGCGATTGGGAGTTTGCCAGCAAATATGGCATTGCCATCCGACCCGTGATTCGCCCGGCGGATGAGACAGATGCAGAGGTGAGCGAGGCGGCCTATACCGAGAGGGGGTTGCTCTACAACTCAGCCCCTTTTGACGGACTCGATTTCGATGGTGCATTCAACGCAATTGCGAACCGTCTGGAGTCTGAGTCCAGGGGGGGGCGCAAGGTCAACTACCGTTTGAGGGATTGGGGCGTCTCTCGTCAACGCTACTGGGGCTGCCCGATCCCGGTGATCAACTGCCCTGACTGTGGCGCGGTTCCGGTGCCGGAGGAGCAACTTCCGGTGGTACTGCCAGAAGAGGTCGATTTTGATGGGGTCGGCTCACCGCTGAAAAAGATGCCAGCGTTTTACCAGACGACCTGCCCCAGCTGTGGTGCGGCAGCGGTGCGTGAAACCGATACTTTTGATACCTTTATGGAGTCCTCCTGGTACTACGCCCGCTATAGCTGTCGTGATCAGAGTGAGCAGATGCTGGATTCACGGATCGACTACTGGGCACCGGTTGATCAGTATGTGGGAGGGGTAGAACACGCCATCCTCCACCTGCTCTATGCCCGTTTTTATCATAAGTTGCTGCGGGATGAGGGGCTACTCAATAGTGATGAGCCGTTTACCAACCTGCTGACTCAGGGGATGGTGTTGAAAGATGGGGCAAAAATGTCCAAATCCAAGGGCAATACGGTCGATCCACAGCTGTTGATTGAACGCTATGGTGCCGATACGGTGCGCCTGTTTATACTCTTTGCGGCCCCCCCGGAGCAGTCACTGGAGTGGTCTGACTCCGGGGTGGAGGGGGCCTATCGTTTCCTCAAGCGGGTATGGCGGTTGGTTCATGCCCATGTTGCAGGTGGCCCGGTTGCGGCGGCGCAGAGTAGTGAGGGGCTGAGTGATGAACCGAGAGAGGCACGTCGTCTGCTCCACCAGACCATCCAGAAGGTGGGAGATGATATTGGTCGCCGTATGACCTTCAATACCGCAATTGCAGCGGTGATGGAGCTGACCAACCACCTCTCCAAGTTTGGAGATGATTCCGCGCAGGGGCGTGCGGTGATGCAGGAGGCACTGGAGTCGATCGCTCTGTTGCTCTCTCCGCTGGTGCCCCACCTCTCACACCGGCTCTGGAGTGAGCTGGGTCAGCAGGGGGCAGTGATCGACAACTCCTGGCCAGAATATGATGAGCGTGCACTGGTTAAAGAGAGTATCCAAGTGGTGGTGCAGGTGAATGGGAAACTGCGTGCCAAATTAGAGGTTGCCCGCTCTGCCGATAAAGAGGCGGTCGAGAAGCAGGCACTGGAGGATGAGAACGTGCAACGCTTTATTGAGGGTAAAAATCTGCTCAAGGTGATCGTGGTTCCCGGAAAGTTGGTCAATCTTGTTGTAAAATAAAAATCAAATCCTTTTTTTGAGAGCCTAGTTATGAGAATCAAACCAACCCAGCCCTTTCTTATTGTCGCGATCCTCACCCTGCTGTTACTGCAGGGGTGTGGCTTCCAGTTGCGTGGCGCAGTGGTCCTGCCGCAAGAGATGGCCGCTACCTGGGTAGCGGGACATGGGGTTTCGGGTGAGTTGACAGAGGCCGTGAGCGAGTCGATTCGGCGCTCTAACGGGGGGGTTGCCACGGCAGAGCGTGATGCCACGGCCGTGCTGGAGTTGAGCAATGAATCCTTCTCCCGGCATGTCGCCACGGTAGACAGTGATGGTAAAGTGAGTGAGTACCTGCTGAACTACCAGGTCCATTGGAAACTGCGAGACAAGAGTCGTCAGCTGATCCATGAAGGGGTGGTGAAGCAGCGTGAAAACTACCTCTACAACACGAAGCAGGTGTTGGGGAAGGCGCAAGAGGAGCAATACCTGCGCAGGGTAATGGTGCGTAAGGCCACAGCTGATCTGATGCGCGCTCTGCGCCAGCGATGAAGCTACGCCCGGAGGCACTGGGAAAACATCTACAACAAGGGCTGGCGCCACTCTATCTGTTGAGTGGTGATGAGCCCCTGCTGCTGCAGGAGGCGGCCGATCAAATTCTTGCGCTGGCTCGTCAGGCAGGATTTGATGAGCGTGCCCTCTATACGGTGGGGGCAGGGTTTCACTGGTCCGAGTTACAGCATGAGGGGGCAGCACTCTCGCTGTTCGCAGAAAAAAAGATTGTTGATCTGCGTATCCCTAATGGAAAGCCGGGACGAGAGGGGGGGGCGGCACTGGTAGCGTGGAGCCAGCAACCGCCAGAAGATAAGATCTTGCTGATTCGTTCTGCTAAGCTGGATGGGGCTGCACAGCGTTCCAAGTGGTTTAAATCGATTGATCAGGCTGGGATTACGGTGCAGATCTGGCCACTGGAGTTGCGCCAGATTCCCGCTTGGGTGATGCAGCGGATGCGCAGTGCCGGGTTAGAGGCAACGCCTGGAGCGGCGGCACTGATTGCGGAGCGGGTAGAGGGCAACCTGCTAGCGGCTGTGCAGGAGATCGAGAAGCTGGCACTGCTCACCGAATCGGGTCAGCAGATCGATGAGTCAATGGCTATCTCCCTCGTCGCCGATAGCGCCCGTTATGACCCTTTTCAACTGACCGATGCGATGCTGGCTGGAGAACGTCTGCGGGCGTTGCGGATTCTTCATGGGTTGAGAGAAGAGGGGAGTGCCATTCAGGTGGTGCTGTGGGCCATTGTTCGTGACCTGCGTGAATTGGCGGCAATGGGTAGTGAACACAATCTTGCGGCGCACCGTCCGCTGGAGTACACGCCAGCCCCGCTCTGGAAGCGACGGGTGCCACTGTTTGCGGCCACCCTACGGCGGTTGAGACCACAACAGCTTCTGGATCTGGTCTATCGGGCCGGGCGCATTGACCGTGCCGGAAAAGGGATGGCGGATGGCGATCCGTGGCGTGGTGTGGAAGATTTGGTGCTACGGATGACGCGCTAAGCAGGCTATGCAAGGAAGAGCAGATATGGCACGAATTACGCATATATCAAGGGCGGGAGCGGAGTATTTGGGGGCAGTTAATCCCCCCAGACATTTTCATTCCCTATTTGCAGTCAGTTAGTTAGCCGGAGAAAAACTATGTTTGATGACGCATCGATCTTGATTACAGGGGGAACCGGTTCATTCGGTAAACAGTATACCCAAACGCTACTGGAGAGATACCATCCCAAAAAGATCATCATCTACTCCAGAGA
>JABHIC010000228.1 GCA_018671205.1 Gammaproteobacteria bacterium | reverse complement strand
TAATTTCCAGGCCACAGGTTGGGTGACACATCTTGGGGAAATATTTGTACAGCTGGCTGACGCGGCCACCCAGTGAAGGGTTTTTCTCAAGCAGGATCACCTGCTTGCCACACTCTGCTGCCTCAATAGCAGCAGAGATGCCACTTATGCCGCCACCTACGACCACAATGGTCTCGTTGGTTGCAATTGCATCCGTCATTGACGTTCTCCATTAAAGGACCGGGGTGAGATCGGTTACGCTGAACTCAACGTGTTGACTGAATCTCGTCGGTGAATTCACAGTACGGAAATTTTCCGTGTGTGAACGATACGCTGATTGATCCGGATTCTCCAGAAATCAGCACGTATCGGGCATGAAAATTTCTAATGGATTTATCAGTGTGCGTGTTTGGAGTGTTATTGTATCCCCCTGACGAAGGGATAAAAAATAGCGGAGAGGCCGATAACCAGAGGAAATTATTTCGTGATCTTTTTGTAGTGACGAGTGATTCTGTTTAGAATTCTAGGTTAAATGGATGGGAGAAGATGAGGTGGAAGATGAGGGAGAGTCACAAAGTGGAGCCTGAACCGATGGAACAGAAAAGATCGGGCATGGTTCTGACAATGGCACTGTTTGCCGGGGGAGGGATGGCTCTTTTTATGGGAAGCATGGGGTGGGATATGTACCGGATGACCACCGCTGTCGTGCAGATGGGTAGAGATGTAGGCAGCATGTCGCAGGATATGCGGGATATGCGTGTGCGCATGGGCTCTATGGCAGAGAGTATTGTCAAGGGGCAGGTTGGAATGTCGGCAGATTTTAGTCTGGTTAGAAACGAGATGCAGTCGATGACGGGCAATTTCCAGGGGATGGGGCAGGATATGCATCAGCTGAATATCAATATCGCCTCTATCACTCAACAGATTGAGGGGATGTCCGGTAATATTGGCCCCATGTCCAGCAGCATTGTTGATATGAGTAGTGATATTCATCAGATGCAGGGGGCGGTGGGTGCAATGGACCGGAATATGGGGCGGGTCACTCATGATCTCAACTCATTAACCAGCCCAGAGAAGATGATGATGCCCTTTATGCCGTAACTGGAGTTTGTGGAACAGGTTATGCTACAGGGCAGGTTAATTGAGAGAAAAAATTGGTGAGTCAAGAGGTTACTAGACAGCAGATCGAAGAGGTCTGGATTGAGGAGGAGCCCTATTACGCCTCAGTCGGCAGTGAGATTGCGCTGTTCGAATCGGCCTATCGGAATAGATTGCCCCTGCTCCTGAAGGGGCCGACGGGCTGTGGCAAGAGCCGCTTTATCGAGCATATGGCATGGCGGCTCAAGCGTCCGCTGATTACCGTCTCCTGTCATGATGATCTCACCGCATCGGATCTGGTTGGGCGTTATCTGATTATTGGTGGTGAGACCCGTTGGATCGATGGTCCACTGGCACGAGCAGTACGTAATGGTGGGATCTGTTATCTGGATGAGATTGTCGAGGCACGTAAAGATACGATGGTGGTGATCCATCCGCTGGCGGATGATCGTCGCGTTTTACCGATGGAGAAGATTGGTGAACAGCTCCAGGCGGCCCCTGAGTTTTCGATGGTGGTCTCTTATAATCCCGGCTATCAGAGTGTACTCAAAGAGCTGAAACAGAGTACTCGACAGCGTTTTGTGGCGATTGAGTTCAGCTATCCGCAGGCGGAACTGGAGAGAGAAATTGTGGTTCGTGAGAGTGGGGTTGATGAGGCCACCGCAGACAGTCTGGTCAAATTTGCTGCGCTGACCCGCAACCTCAAGGGGAGTGGGCTGGATGAGGGGGCCAGTACCCGCTTGCTGGTTCATGCCGCCAAATTGATTGTCTCCGGTATTACACCGAATGAGGCCTGTAGTGCGGGGATTGGACAGGCGTTGACCGATGACCCTGATATGGTGGCTGCCGTTCATGAGCTGAGCGCAGCGCTGTTCTGATCGGGTGCAACCACTCACCATAGCCGAGCTGGAGGCGCGGCTTGATCAGTTGCTAGAGCTGGATCTGGTGCGTCTCTCCCCCGAACAGGCCGCAGCAGAGCTGGCGGTCTGCCGGCGTGAGCAGCAGGAGTCTGCCCTCTACTGGTCCGGCATTGCGGGCAAGGCACACACCCAGATCGGTTACCAGGTTTCTCTCCATGCAAATTTGGCACTCGGTTGTATGGACGATGAGGTGATGGGGCGTTGGGTCTACCATGCACTTGACCTCTATGACCGCAAGGGGTTGCTGCCTGCATTGGCGGCGGTGCGTGCGGTAGAGCAGTATGCGCAAGAGGCGGATGCCCGGGCGCGGGGGGTGATATTTGATGAAACCGCCGCGATGCTGAACCACTTCCTTCAGGGGTTGTCGGGGCGTAGCCTGACCCTTGAGGAGGGAGAGGTAAACTGGACGGATAGTGAAAAGATCTACCTGCCCCCCTTTCTGGGCCATTTTGAACAGCAGGTGGATAATGCTGCGCTCTATAAGGCACAGTTGGTGATGTTATGGGCAGAAAACCGCTATGGCAGCTGGCGGCTGGTAGAGGAGAGGTTGCCCCAGAGTCGTATCTCACAATGGCTGGGGCAGCAACCACAACCCGCAGAGGCGCTGGAACGGTTACAGCGGCTGGAGGCGATCCGTATTCATGCCATACTGGCACGACAATTTCCCGGTCTTCATCGTGAGATGAGGCGGCTCCTCACCCTGCAGCAGACTCCGCTGGTTCCGCCAGAGTGGGCATCCGTCGAAGAGCCGCTCTGTGCAGCTGGAGCAACCCTGGAGAGCGCGCTTGATTCGGTCCAGAGAGTCATTAACACCCCGATGCCTGAGCGGCTCTGTTATCAGGGAGTGTGG
>JABHIC010000227.1 GCA_018671205.1 Gammaproteobacteria bacterium | reverse complement strand
TTACGTTTTGCGGCCATTTTTTATGCTCCTATTTTAAGGTGAATTATGCACAAAAAATTGTCTTAAGTTGCTGTCCTAAAATTGGGGGTAACTTCAAAGAGCCACAGCAGAGAGCCATTTTTGATCCTTGACTCCCATAGAGGCGAGCATTTTTGCCCCTTTTATTGGATGCAGACGTATCTGTTGATAGTGAAATTCGGTGAGTTCACTTTTCTCCTTTTCCGCCAAGTCGTTCTGCAGTGGAAACATCCCTATATTTTGAGTCAAACAGGCACACGCCAATGTATGGATGCGCCCACCCTCCCAGTTTAACCGTTTTGCTGTCAGTACAGCAAAAATCGTATTTTGAATTGTTCGGGTAAGTGCATAATTATTAAGGTCTGTACGAAGATGTACGAGACCGATAAGCATATCGGCATCATTATCCAGCCCATTGATGATCTTGTTGGCCAGGCCCGAGATATCACTCACGATGCTGTAATCTTTTTGGGTAGCTTTGGAGTAGATATTATTAAGTTGTGCAACTAGATTCATAAGTAGGTTATGTGCGATGAGACGCTCAGGTGGTGGCTCCAGGCAACGATCAGATAGAGCCACCCATTATAGATATATATACAGGTGCTCTTTTTACTCTGACTCATGGGTAGCTGTCAATCCGGGCACCAATAATTAATAGTCGCTGCCGGTTGCTCTTCCCATATTTTTGACTATTATTCGAACATTATTCACTCTTTGGAGAGATCACTCGTGGACAGACGAGAGAAGCGTGAACTGCGCGAGCAGGAAATTATCAAAAAGAGCATCAAGCTCTTCTCCCGACAGGGATTCCTCGGAGTACGCATGTCTGATATTGCAAACCAGACCGACTACTCCATGGGAACGATCTACAGCCACTTTGTCAGCAAAGAGGATCTGCTGATTGCCGCTGCACATACACTGGTAGAGGATCATCAACAGATGTTCCGCAGGGTGCGTGAAGAGTCAATTCCAGCGATGGAGCAGATCATCTCACTGGTGCAGGGGGTCTGGTTGGTGGCAACCCGCTTTCCCGATCTGATTGAGATCGAAAATCTCTCACGCATGCCCTCCGTCTGGCGACGCGCAACGGAGGAGCGAGTGTCGCGCTATGACCATCTCCATGAAGATCTGGCAGAACGGATTCGGAATATGGCTCTGGAGGCACTTCCAGAGAGCATTGAGGGCTATGCCGCGCTGGATCAGGCCGCTCAACTTGAGTTGGCCGATTATCTAACCCACGGCCTCTGGGGCTTATCTGTCGGCCTCGCCTCCATTGCGCAGTCGGGGTATGCCGAGTCTCAGTGTCAGGGAACGAAGGAGGGAGAGGCTGAGGTGATGCGCTTCTTCTCCACCAACTACATCAACTTTCTAAAAGGGTATGGGTGGAATAGTGATACCCCTGAACAGGTATTTGAACGCTGTAACCAGGTTTCACAACGGTTGCTCAGTCAGACCACCTGGTACTCCCCACAACGTATTGGAGAAGTCGTATGAACAGAAACCAGACAGGTAGAGTCGTGCCCCTCTCACTCTGCCGTATTAAGCGGCTGCAACAGACCGCGCCGGGTGGTGGCTGGTGGAATCCGATAGAAGCGGAGAAGATGCGATGAGGACCGCCAAGAGAATGGTAGTGATGATCCTGCTGGTGGGCGCACTATTTGGCGGCGTGGTGGGTTATCAACAGTTTGTGGCGACCATGATGCAGGGGTTTCTCGCCTCCAATGCCAACCCGCCCGCTACCGTCACTGCAATGGTGGCGGAGCATGAGAGCTGGCAACCAGAGATCAATGCGGTGGGTACCTTACGTGCGATTCAGGGCGTGGAGTTGCGAGCGGAGGTGTCGGGCATTATACAAGCGGTTCACTTTGGTTCGGGTGATACTGTCAAACAGGGGCAACTGCTACTGGAGCTGAACAGTGCAGAGGAGCAGGCCCAGCTCAAGGCACTACAGGCGAGCCGCCAGCTGGCTGAGATCAACGTTCAGCGGGATCGGAAACAGCTCAAGATCAATGCGATCAGTCAGGCACAACTGGATGCGGCAGAGAGTGAGCTAAAGGGGCATCGTGCACAGGAGGCGAAGCAGCAGGCAACCATCCTCAAGAAGCAGATCCGGGCACCATTTACCGGTCGCCTGGGCATCACTCAGGTTGATGTTGGTCAGCTGCTCAACCCCGGTGAGGAGATCGTCTCTCTGCAGAACAGGGAGCGACTCTATGTCGATTTCAGTTTGCCGCAGCAGTACCTGGGAGAGATCCATTCGGGTCAACAGATCACCCTGCGCTCTAACCTCAATGCAGCGCAGCATGTCGAGGGGGTGATCCATGCCATCAATGCAGTGGTGAGCCGTGCAACCCGTAATGTACGTATCGAAGGGGTGATCGACAACCACAATGGTCAGTGGATGCCGGGGATGTTTGTCCACCTTACAGTGGATCGTGGAGCAGCCCGGCAGCTGCTCACCCTGCCACAAACGGCGATCAGTTATAACGCCTATGGTGCGACCCTGTTTGTGGTGAAGGATGCCGCAGAGGGGGCCACCCATCCGACGGCTCAGCAGGTTTTTATCGAGGCCGGACTGCGACGCGGCGATCAGGTGGCCATCATGAGCGGTATTGAGGCGGGAGACCGGGTGGTCACTAGCGGTCAGCTGAAATTGAAAAATGGTACACCACTGATTATCGATAACCAGGTGT
>JABHIC010000226.1 GCA_018671205.1 Gammaproteobacteria bacterium | reverse complement strand
GAGGAGGTGATCACCAACTTCTGTTACTTTCCGTTGCAGCATCCGTGGCTCGATCAACTCCCGGAGTGGCTCCATTACCATGCCTTGGCAGGGCCCATCCGGGCCGATCTGCAAGAGGTGGATGGTACACCGCTGCTGTGGGATTTTTGGCAGCAGCGGGTGGCCTCACAAGCCGCAGACCACCCGGAGGTGGCGCTGGTTGCGGCCGAGTTCCATCTCTATTATGCCGAGCCGGAGCAGGCACAACAGCTCCTGGAGGGGGTAGACCAAGGTCTGGCGACCGCTCTGCGTGGTTGGGCTGCGATGGCCTTGGGTAACGAAGAGGATGCGCTGGCATTGTTGGAGCAGGGGCTTGAGCCTGATCTACTCTTTCCGTTGGAGAGTGGGCCTCTGCTGTTAATGAGGCAGATGCTCTATCTCCAGCGGGGGGATAGTGCCTCTCTAAAACGTGCCGTGGTGGTTGCCAATCAGTTGGAGCGGCAGTTGAGTGCAGTGTCTGAATCGCTACTGGATTGGCCTTTCGGCCTCTCGGTGGGGGTGATGCGTGAGGTTGCGCAGTTCTTGATGGGGCTTGTTGATCTGAGTCAATGTCCACTACTTCAGCGAAGCCGTATCCTCAGTGCATGGGATCGGCTGTTTCATGCATTGGGTCGATACTGGATTGGTGAGGGTGTGGCTCCAGCAGAGCTGGAATTGCTGAAAGAAGATGCCGCTCAGGCCGCTGATGTTGGAATACAGCTCTATGTGGATGAGGTGGAGCGCCTGTTTGTACAAATTGAGGCGACTGCGCGCGGGATAGCACCGAGTGGAGAGAGAGGGTGGGCGGGAATGGTCCATCCCAAGCAGCCGTGGGAGGTCGCACTGGATGCCATCTCCGGGATGGCTGAGCAGCAGGATGTGGTAGAGAAGAGCCAAAATCTGTTGCGCATGGCCTGGCGTATCGAGAAGCAGGATGCGCTACTCCCTCTCCTCTATCCCAGAGAGCAGAAACTTGGCAAGAGTGGTCGCTGGAGCAAAGGGCGTGCTATTGCACTGAAGAAGCTCTATCAGGAGCGTGATCAGTTTGGTTATCTGAGTGATCAGGACCACCGAATCTGTAATACCATCAGTGAGCGTTTTGCCTACTCCAGTGCCAGTTACCAGAGGAAAGTCATTCATGAGTTGAAGCTGGAGCGAGCCCTGTGGGAGCTGATTGGTCATCCGGCGGTTGAGTTGGAGGGCGGCGGGGCTGGGATCTCGCTTGAGGTGGTGCAGCAGGAGCCGGCACTGGAGGTGGTAGAGGTCGAGGAGGGTGAGTCACTGCGGGTGCAGTTGGCCCCCTATCCGCATCAGCAAGAGAATGGGAACTATGTGGTAGTCGGTAGCCATTGGGAGGGGGGGCGGCGGCTGGTGATCTCCCGTTTTGAGCCCCCTCATCTACGGGTGGCGCAGATTTTGGGTGCTACCGGGGTGACCATTCCGATGGCTGCCAAACAGCGCTTGCTCGATAGTATCTCAGCGATAGCCCCTCTGTTGACGGTCCACTCGGCAATCGGTGGGGGTGCCGCCGGGGTGAAGCAGCAGCCGGGCGACCCCATTCCACACATCCATTTGCTGCCGGAGGCTGACGGTATTCGTTTCAGCTTTTGGGTGGCCCCACTCGGTGCAGAGGGGCCCCGTTTCTATCCCGGCAAAGGGGGTAGTGTGGTCTTTGGTGAGGTAGAGGGGCAGCAGTTACAGAGTCATCGTGATCTACAGCGGGAACAGCAGCGGGCGCTGGAGGTTCTGGGTGGCATTGAGGCCGCAGTGCCTGAGCTACTGTCAGGGGTGGAGGAGGAGCAGCTCCTGGATGAGCGCTTGGTTGAAGACCCGGAGGAGGCGCTGGAGCTGCTCTTTTACCTGCGGGATCTGACAGAGGAGGAGGTACGGCTGGACTGGCCCCGTGATGCCAAAATTCCAAGGATGAGTGAGATCCATCTGGGACAGATGAAGGTGGGGGTGCAGCAGAATCGGGAGTGGTTTGCGCTGAATGGTGAGTTGGAGGTGAGCCAGGGGCAGGTGGTTGCACTGAAAGAGTTATGGGGGATGATGGAACACGCCAATGGTCGCTTCCTGAAGATGGAGGATGGGGCGATCCTGGCACTGAGTCGTGAACTTCAGAAGAAGCTGGAGGCGCTACGCAGCTATGGTGGGGTGGAGGGGAAGATGCATCCGCTGGCACTCTCTGCGATGGACGAGGCACTCGATGGGATGCAGTTTAGCCATGGTCTGGATTGGGAGCAGCAACGAGATAAGATTGAGGAGGCCCGCTATCTGGAGCCGGAACTCCCTACCACTCTGGAGGCTGATCTGCGTGACTACCAACTACTGGGGTATCAGTGGATGGCACGTCTCGCCCACTGGGGGGCTGGAGCCTGTCTCGCGGATGATATGGGGTTGGGTAAAACCCTGCAGGCGTTGTCGATCATTCTCTCTCGTGCGGCTCAAGGGCCGGCACTGGTGTTGGCTCCCACCTCGGTCTGCATGAACTGGCAGGAGGAGGCGGCCCGTTTTGCCCCCACGCTACGTCCAACCCTCTTTGGTGAGGGGGGGAAAGAGGAGCGACAGCAGTTGATTGAGGCGGTGGAGGGGTATGATCTGGTGATCTGTAGTTATGGGCTGTTACAGCGAGAGGCCGAACTACTGCAGCAGGTGACGTGGGAGACTATTGTGGTGGATGAGGCGCAGGCCATCAAGAATGCCGCCACCAAACGGTCACAGGCGGTGATGGGGTTGCAGGGGAATTTTCGCGCAGTCACCACCGGAACCCCGATTGAGAACCATCTGGGGGAGTTATGGAACCTGTTTCGATTTATCAATCCCGGTCTGCTCGGTTCACTTGATCGCTTTAATGAACGCTTTGCTCGCCCCATTGAGGTCGATAAAGATGAGGCCGCGCGAGAGCAGCTCAAGAATCTGATTGCACCGTTTATCCTGCGCCGTCTCAAACGTGATGTGCTCGCTGAACTGCCCCCTCGTACTGAGATTACCCTCCATGTAGAGATGAGAGAGGAGGAGGCCGTCTTTATGGAGGCCCTGCGTCAGCGTTCGATTGAGCGGATTGCCACCATGCGACAGGGGGGAGAGGGTGGCCCACAGCACCTCCAGGTGTTGGCAGAGATCACCCGCCTGCGCCAGGCCTGTTGTCATCCCAAGCTGGTGGATGAAAATTCGGGAATTACCAGTGCCAAGCATCGGGTCTTTGCCGAGGTGGTGGAGGAGCTGCTGGATAATGGTCACCGTGCCCTGGTCTTCAGTCAGTTTGTCAGCCACCTGAGTCTGATCCGTGAATACCTTGACAAGAAGGGGATTCGTTATCAATACCTAGATGGCTCCACCCCGATGAAAAAACGGAAACAGGCCGTTGATGCCTTCCAGAGCGGGGAGGGGGAGCTGTTTCTGATTAGCCTCAAGGCAGGAGGCTCCGGCCTTAATCTGACCGCTGCCGATTATGTGATCCACATGGATCCGTGGTGGAACCCCGCAGTGGAGGATCAGGCCTCAGACCGTGCCCACCGTATGGGACAGACCCGTCCGGTCACCATCTATCGGCTGGTGGTCAAAGGGACCATCGAGGAGAAGATTGTCGATCTCCATCAACACAAGCGTGATCTGGCCGATCAGCTGCTGGAGGGGAGTGATCAGAGTGGCAAGCTCTCCGTAGATGAGATGGTGGCACTGATTCAGGATGGGATCGGGTAGTTATGAGGGAACGTATAAGAGGCTTAATATAGGCGCCTTGCCCTTATCCGCGCCGAATCACCTTTAACCATCTCCAGAAGTTCAGCAGGCTCCCCAGTGAGCTGGCGACATAGGTGAAGGCGGCGGCTTTCAGCAGCCTCTTTGCCGCTGCCTCATCTTCTTCTTTGAGGTGATTGCCGGCCTTCAGAATCGGTAGCGCACGGTTGAAGCTGGCATCAAACTCCACCGGCAGGGTGGCCAGGTGGACCGCTACCGGAGCCCCCATACTGATCAGCCCCGCAAGGAAGAGGATTAGTGCCGGAAGGGGTCTGCGAGCCACCACTGCAAAGACTGGAGATGCCATCAGGATCATCGCCCCCAGCCGCTCAGCCCCCCGGGTTTTGCCAATCAGCCTGGAGCGCAGCATCATTGGCTGATAGCCGGTATCCTCCTGTATGGCGTGTCCGACCTCATGGGCTGCGATGGTGATGGCGGTGAGAGAGCGTCCAGAGTGGTTGGCTTCACTCAGTCGTACCGTTTTGTCTCTGGGGTCATAATGGTCTCCCTCCGCGGTTACCTCCAGCTTGATATGGCTGAGCCCGTAGCGGTTGAGGAGGATACGTGCCAGCTCACCACCGCTGAGGTCGTAACGGTAGTCGGGCCCATCATATTGCGTCATGACCCGTTTCACCCAGATCTGGGGCAGGGTAATCGCCGCCAGGAGTAGTGCCCCCAGAATAACGAAGATCACAGCAGCTCTCCCTCTAAATCATGTTCGTCGGCAGCCACAACCGTTACCTTCACAAAGCTACCGCTGGAGAGCTGGTTGACTCCGGGTAGGTGAACCTCGCCATCAATCTCCGGGGCATCTCCCCGGGTGCGGCCAATGGCCCCCTCGGTGGTGACGCTATCGATCAGAATGGTCTCTGTTGTACCAATCTTCTGTTGCAACTTATTGGCGCTGATTGTGCTCTGGAGCGCCATAAACTGCTCCAGTCGATTCTGTTTCAGATCGTTATCCACCGGGTCAGGAAGCTGGTTAGCGGCAGCACCCTCGACCGGGGAGTAGGCAAAGGCTCCGGCTCGATCCAGTTGTGCGGCCTCCAGGAAATCGAGTAGATCACCAAAATCGGTTTCGGTCTCACCGGGGAAGCCGACGATAAAGGTGCTACGGAGGGTGAGGTTAGGGCATATTGTTCGCCACTGTTCAATCCGCCGTAGTGCATTCTCCCGGTCAGCGGGGCGTCTCATTGCCTTGAGGATGGTGGGGGAGGCGTGTTGCAGCGGGAGATCCAGGTAAGGGAGGATCATGCCTTCGGCCATCATGGGGATCAGTTGGTCGATCACTGGATAGGGGTAGAGGTAGTGGAGTCGGATCCAGATACCCAATCTGCTCAACTCATCGGCGAGGGTGGCGATACGGGTGGTAACCACCCGTCCCTGGATGATCTCGCTGCGGTAGCGGAGATCGGCACCGTAGGCAGCGGTATCTTGCGCAACCACCAAAAGCTCTTTTACTCCACTCTCTACCAGCCTCTCCGCCTCACCCATCAGTTCACCGATGGGGCGGCTGAGCAGTTTTCCACGGAGTGAGGGGATGATGCAAAAACTGCACTGTTGGTTGCATCCCTCGGCAATTTTCAGGTAGGCATAGTGGTTGGGGGGGAGTCGTACCGCACGGTCTGGAAGCAGCTCGGTGAGTGGGTCTTGCGGTGGGGGAAGTGCTGCATGAACGGCGGCCATTACCGCCTCAGTCTCATTGGGGCCGGTGATTGCCAGCACTTCAGGGTGGTCACTGAGGATCTTCTCACGATCTCCACCCAGACAGCCGGTAACAATCACCCGTCCATTCTGCTCTATTGCCTCACCGATGGTGTCGAGCGACTCCTCAATTGCGGCATCGATAAAGCCGCAGGTGTTAATAATGACCAGCTCTGCAACATCATAACGGGTTACGAGCTGGTACCCTTCGGCGCGGAGCTGGCTGAGAATACGTTCTGAATCGACGGTGGCCTTGGGGCATCCAAGGCTGATAAATCCTATGTTCATACGCTTTCCCAATCTTCGATCTGTAGCGGATTGTTGGTCGTCTCTTCTGGGCAGCTCTAAATGGGCTTTTCCAGTGGTTGTTGCGTCAGCTCCGCATTCTACATGATTCTGTGGATTGAAAAGAGCAGAAAGAGTCCCCATCTTCTGTGCAAGATATAGAAAATAGTTTGGAGAATAGAGATCATGAGAATGGATAAGTTGACGACAAAATTTCAGGCCGCCCTGGCGGATGCCCAATCGCTGGCTGTAGGCAAGGACCACCAGTTTATTGAGCCGATTCACCTGATGCTGGCGCTGTTGGATCAGGAGGGGGGGAGTGTGCGCCACCTGTTGACCCTGGCGGGAGTTCAGGTCAACTCATTGCGCTCGAAACTGGGTGAGGCGCTAGACCGTCTCTCCTCTGTTGAAGGGGGGGGCGGCGAGGTTCATCTCTCCAATGATCTTGGTAAGTTGATGAATGTGGTAGATAAGTTGGCTCAGAAGCGAGGTGATCAGTATATCTCTTCGGAGTTGTTTGTGGTTGCGGCAATCGACAGCAAGGGGGTGCTTACGGAGCTGCTGCGTGCTGCGGGTGGTTCAAAAGGGGCGCTGGAGCAGGCGGTAGAGCAGATGCGGGGCGGTGAGCGTGTCAATGATCCTAATGCGGAGGAGCAACGTCAGGCGCTGGAGAAGTATACGGTGGATCTGACTGAGAAGGCGGAGCAGGGAAAGCTGGATCCGGTGATTGGGCGTGATGATGAGATTCGCCGTTCAATACAGGTGTTGCAGCGCCGTACCAAAAATAATCCGGTATTGATTGGTGAGCCGGGAGTTGGCAAGACCGCGATTGCCGAGGGGTTAGCGCAACGCATCGTCAATGGTGAGGTCCCGGAGGGGGTCAAGGGTAAGCGGTTACTCTCTCTCGATATGGGCACGCTGATTGCCGGAGCAAAGTTTCGTGGAGAGTTTGAGGAGCGGCTGAAGGGGGTACTGAATGACCTCAGTAAGCAGGAGGGTCAGGTGATCCTCTTTATCGACGAGATCCATACCATGGTGGGTGCGGGTAAGGCAGAGGGGTCGATGGATGCGGGAAATATGTTAAAACCGGCATTGGCGCGGGGTGAGCTCCACTGTATTGGTGCAACCACACTGGATGAGTATCGTAAATATGTGGAGAAGGATGCCGCACTTGAGCGAAGATTTCAGAAGGTGCTGGTAGATGAGCCCTCGGTTGAGGATACCATCGCAATTCTGCGTGGACTGAAAGAGCGTTATGAGGTCCACCATGGTATTGATATTACGGATCCAGCGATTGTTGCGGCGGCCACACTGTCTCAACGCTATATTACCGACCGTCAGCTTCCCGATAAGGCGATTGATCTGATGGATGAGGCGGGCTCCCGTATCCGTATGGAGATTGACTCGATGCCAGAGGAGATGGATCGGCTGGATCGTCGTCTGATTCAGCTCAAGATTGAGCGGGAGGCGTTAAAAAAAGAGAGTGATGAGGCCTCCAGGAGGCGACTGCAGGATCTGCAGCAGGAGTTGGATCGCCTTGAACGTGAATACTCCGATCTGGAAGAGATCTGGAAGGCGGAGAAGTCGGCAGTACAGGGAACTACTCATATTAAAGAGTCACTGGAGCAGGCACGAATTGAGCTGGAGACGGCCCGTCGAGCGGGTGATCTGGAGCGGATGTCAGAGCTTCAATATGGGAAAATTCCAGAGCTGTCTCAGCAGTTGAGCGCTGCTGCTGTGGCTGAGGGGAGCCAGCAGGAGAATCAGCTGCTGCGTAACAAGGTAACTGATGAGGAGATCGCTGAGGTGGTCTCCCGCTGGACGGGTATTCCTGTCGCCAAGATGTTGGAGGGGGAGCGCGAGCGGTTGTTGCGGATGGAGGATGCGCTCAAAGAGCGGGTTATTGGTCAGTATGAGGCGGTGGAGGCCGTCTCTAATGCGATACGTCGCTCTCGTGCTGGGTTATCTGACCCCAATCGTCCCAATGGTTCTTTCCTCTTTCTGGGGCCGACCGGAGTGGGTAAGACCGAGTTGACCAAGGCGCTGGCCCATTTTCTCTTCGATACAGAGGAGGCAATGGTACGGATTGATATGTCGGAGTTTATGGAGAAACATTCGGTGGCTCGGCTGATTGGGGCACCTCCCGGCTATGTGGGTTATGAGGAGGGGGGGTATCTGACTGAGGCGGTGCGCAGAAAACCCTATTCGGTGATCCTGATGGATGAGATAGAGAAGGCGCACCCCGATGTTTTCAATGTGCTGCTGCAGGTATTGGATGATGGTCGCCTGACCGATGGGCAGGGGCGCACGGTGGATTTCCGCAATACGGTGGTGGTGATGACCTCAAACCTGGGCTCACAGCAGATCCAGAAGTTGGCTGATCAGGCGGTTTCAGCAGAGCGTAATTATGGTTTGATAAAAGAGGCGGTAATGGAGGTTGTTGGTACCCACTTTCGTCCTGAATTCATTAACCGAATTGATGAGTCGGTGGTCTTTCATCCGCTGGGGCGGGAAGAGATTCGGGCCATTGCCAAGATTCAGGTGGAGTACCTGCACCATCGTCTGGCGGATCGGGAGATTGGCCTAGAGATTGATGATGCGGTACTGGACCGGTTGGGGGAGACGGGGTTTGATCCGGTCTACGGAGCACGTCCCCTGAAGCGCGCGATTCAGCATCTGATTGAAAACCCACTGGCACAGAAGATTCTCTCGGGAGATTATCTTCCAGGCTCAACCGTTCGGGTTGAGGAGGGCAGTGAGGGGATTACTTTTGGATGATTAGATGGACCCTATAGAGTTATGGCTGCTTTTCAGCACCATGAGCAATCAACCGTAGCAGGTTTGCAATCAATATTTTCTGATGACTGTCACAACTTTTTTGCATATCCTGCAGATGGGTTGTCAGCTCGCTGATCAGGCGTAGGTGAGCCATCTTCTCCTCACGTGCCATTCGCAGCTCCATCCGTAACTTCTGTAGCTGCCCCATCAGCACGTAGCTGTCAGGGATATGGGCAGTTTGAACCCGTTTGGAGTAGGCGTGATCCTTGATAAACTCCATTTTCTCTATAATAGAGGAGCTCTCCATTCTGGTTGCAGTGGGAAAGACCGCCTCTAGCTGCACCATAGAGACCTTGCCCTCAAAGGTTTTGAGTTCACCGGTCTGTATCTTCTGTTGAATCTCTTTGCGATTGATTCCCAGCTCTTTGGCGGCCCGGGCAACGGGCAGTGCCTCTATACTCACTTTTTTATCCCTATGAAATTTGGTTGCTTGGAGAGGTTCATAAGATAGGGATATTAGATGAATTAATGTCTTATTTCAACTGAGGATTCTCGGACAAGGCTCCTAGATCCAATAGAGCCTGGACTACCTTTTTCCATCGCCCGATGCCTTGATCAGCATTGAGTCGAGCAGACGGTCAGGGAGTAGTCGCTTGAGTATGGCGAATAGATGGGTAGGAAAGGTGACAGGATAGCGGGTTTTTGGGCGACGACTTTCCAGTGCGTGAATGAGCTTCCTGGCCACCGCATCGGCAGGTAGTGTGAAGGGGGCGGCCGGGCCGGGTTTCTTGAGTCGCTGCTCCATGAGAGCATAATTGGCGCGGTGGGGGCTCTGCTCGGGGTTAATGTTCTGTTTGAAAGCCTGATAGGCATTGGAGCGGAAACGGGACTCAATCGGGCCGGGTTGGATCAGGGAGAGGTGAATGCCGCTTCCTTTAAGTTCCAGTCGCAACGTATCCGTCAGCCCTTCAAGGGCAAATTTACTGGCGTTGTAGGCTCCCCGGTAGGGCATCACCACAAAACCGAGTACAGAACTGTTCTGGATAATTCGTCCATGCCCTTGGCGGCGCATCACCGGGATTACCGCATTGATCAGCTCTGTCGTGCCAAAGAGGTTGGTCTCGAACTGACTGCGTAGCGTCTCACGAGAGAGATCCTCAACCGCTCCGGGCTGCCCATAGGCGCCATTGTTGAAAAGGGCATCCAGTCTCCCTCCGGTCTGTTGCAGAACCTGTTCCAGTGCGGCGTGAATGGAGTCTGATTGATCCAGGTCAAGCGGCAGGCTCTCTAGCCCCTGGCGTTGCAGTTGTATGACATCTTCTGCTTTACGTGCTGTGGCAAAGACCCGCCACCCTCGCTGGCGGACTG
>JABHIC010000225.1 GCA_018671205.1 Gammaproteobacteria bacterium | reverse complement strand
TAAAGAGAAAGAAGTAGGCGGGCCCACTACCAGAGAGGGCAGTGACCGCATCCAGTTGAGCCTCATCATCCAGCCAGACCGTCGTGCCAACGGCGCGTAGAATGGATTCTGCCAGATTTTTTTGAGGCTCGTTTACATGGCGGTTGGCGTAAAGCGCTGTGGCTCCACTCTGTAGCAGGGCCGGGGTATTGGGCATGGTACGGACAATGGCCTGTTCTCCCCCCAGCCAGCGCTGCAGGTCACCCTCTCGAATCCCGGCTGCAATGGAGATCACCAGTGGAGCATTGGTTTGATCCTGAATCATGGGGCCAATTTCGGTGGCAACCTCTGCCAAAATCTGCGGCTTCACTGCCAGCACAATGGCATCCGCTCCCTCAATCGCCCCCTTGTTGTTCGCGTGAAAAGGTTGAATGCCGAATTGTTGGGTGAGTGATGCCAACCCCTCCTGGTTGGGATCAGAGACATGGATGTTTGAACCTGGACAGTTTCCGGCAATCAGTCCACCAATTAGACTGAATGCCATGTTGCCGCCACCAATAAATGTAATGTTGCTCTTATTCATGGGGTAAATTCTATCGTTGCTTCAGCATCTTGACCAGCCCTTCTCTTTTTAGTATGGTATAACCAACTAAAACAGTTGGAGAAGTGCTTGGCTGGCTGTTGGGTGTTACAATAGAACTAATTTAATGAAAGTGAAGAGGTTAAATGGTATGTCAACAGTAGTAACCGATGAGTTTAAGATTTCGAGCGATGCACAGCAGCAGCTGGCTGCCCTGATGAGTTCCGAAGAGAGTGAGGCGATCAAAGGGGTTCGTATCTATGTTGCAGGGAGTGGATGCAGTGGTATCCAGTGGGGTATGACCTTTGCGGATGCGGTTGAGGAGAGTGATGCGTGTCTGGCATCGGATGACCTCAATATCTATGTAGACCCACAATGTCTGGCGACGCTGGATGGGGTGGAGATTGATTATGTGAATGGCCCACAAGGCCCCAGCTTTGTATTCAATAACACCAAGGAGGCTGCTGGTGGCGGTTGTGGAACCTGTGGTTCTGCGGGTGGTGGTTGCTCATAACAGACGATTGAATGGATAGCGAGAGACAAAAAACCCGGGAATTCCCGGGTTTTTTGTCTCTATTGGATGGGCATTTTTAGCGGTGTCCTAAAAGAGGGGCTTTGCGACCACCAGAATCACGATGGCAATGAGCAGCAGAGTAGGGATCTCATTAAAAAAACGGTAGAAGGTATGGGGGCGTTCGTTCTTATCTCTCTTGAAGCTGAGGAGGAATTTCCAGCAGGCGTAGTGGAAGAGCAGTAGCAGTAGCACCAGCGCTATTTTCAACAGCAGCCAGGGGGGGATGGTCCATTGCCAGAGATCGATGATCCAGACCCCTGCGAGTAGTGTAAGCAGCGCTGCCGGGGTCATGATGTAGTGGAAGAGCTTGTGTTCCATCACCTTGAGGGTCTCACTCACCTCTGCAGATTCGTTCATTGCATGGTAGACAAAGAGTCGAGGCAGGTAGAAGAGGCCGGCAAACCAGGAGATCAACGCAAGAATATGGATCACTTTGGCGCTGACGTAGCTCTCGCGATAAATCGTGAAGAAGGTGCCAACCACCAGTAGGAGAACAAGGGGTTGAAGGATTTTCAGAAAGGTTCGGTTCATGATTTTTCCCGGTGGATAAACCCCTCGGCCAATGCTCGGTAGATTGGTTTGGGGCAGAAAAGTTTGGAGGCACCATAGGCGATAAAGGCGGTGGCCATCAGCGGCAACAGCATCTGCTGGTTATCCGTCATCTCCATAACGATCACAAATGCGGTGATGGGGGTCTGTACCACGCCGGAGAAGTAGCCCACCATTCCCAGCAAAATGACGGCTGAGAGCAGTTCAGCAGGAAACCACTGCGCAAATCCGGCCCCCATCCCCGCTCCCGCAGCGAGTGAGGGGGCAAAGATCCCACCTGGAATTCCGCTAAGGAAGGAGGAGAAGGTGGCGGCCATCTTCAGCAGGGGGTAGAGCAGGTCGGCCTCCCCCGGATTGTTGATGATTGCCTGCGCCTCCTGGTAGCCAGTGCCGTAGGTGGTACTGCCGGAGAGCAGTCCGATGAGGGCCAGGGCGAGGCCACAGAGGGCAGGGATCAGGATGGGATGGTTGTTGATGTGGGGCGCAACAGAGCGGGTGCCATGAATCAACCCAGAGGCAAACAGCCCGCCCATAGCCCCCCCCAGCAGGCCGCAGACCAGAATGACCCCCACCCCGGTTAGATCCAGCGGCAGAGTGGCATGGCTCTCACCAAAGTAGCTGTACTCTCCGAGGATGGAGAGGGCGAGGATTCCGGCGATCAATACGGCGGTCAGCATAGTGCCGCTGCTGCGCTCCTCAAAAGAGCGGCTCAGCTCCTCGATAGCAAAGACAATGCCAGCCAGCGGGGTATTGAAGGCGGCGGCGATACCGGCAGCCCCTCCGGCCAGAATGAGTCCCCGGTCGAGGTCATGGCGGGGGAAGTGGGCGTACCGCCCCATCGTGAAGAGGATGGAGGCACCAATGTGGACGGTAGGC
>JABHIC010000224.1 GCA_018671205.1 Gammaproteobacteria bacterium | reverse complement strand
TCGTGAGGCCGATATGATTTTTGATGCAGAAAGCGGCTCAATTCTATTGAGTGGATCGCCCGAGGCGGTCAGAGATGTAGGGGGGTTGATTCGTGACCTCGACTCAGGGGCCGAAAAACGACAGCAGGCGAGGCTACTCAAGCAGCGCTATAGAGCCGAAAATAGGGTAATCGAAAATTCGTTGATGGTACCCGAACTGAAGGTCATTCCCCTCCGTTTTGCCAGTGTGGGTGCAACCACCATGACCTTTATGGGAGAGAGCGTCACTGTCCCCGGTATTGATGACACACTCAGTAACCTGCTTGGTGTTGAGTTGAATCTCATTGCTTCTAGAGGCGATGGGGAGGCAAAAAACGGGGCAGAGCTTCCCGATAGTAGTGCCACTATCTCCGTTGATCAGCGTACTAATTCGGTAATTGTTCGTGGTAGTGTAGAAAAGATTGCAGAGATAGAGGAGGTAGTGGCCCAGCTGGATCGCCCGTTACCGATGGTTGAGGTAGAGGTGATTGTGGTTGAGGCCAATGATGATGCCTCGGAGACTATTGGGGCTCGCTGGGCAATGGCTACAGACGGTGGCGATGTCGATGCAGGGATCAATTCGGGTATTGCTAAGAGTGTAACGGAGCAACTGCTTGGAGCGGGGTCCGTTACTCAGGCAACGGATATTACAACCACGCTTGGAGAGCTGAGTGCATCCGCTGATTTCGCCAGGATTGTTCCTCAGAGCGTAGGGTCAAGAGGTGTGGTGGGCTCATTTGTCTACGGCGCAACGGATGATTTCCTCCAGCTAATGCTCACGCTACTGGAGGAAGAGGGTAAGGCGCAGACCATCGCCTCCCCTCGTGTGGTTACCCTCAATAACATCACCGCCAGGGTGACCAAAACCGATACAGTTAACGTGCAAATAACCAACAATGCCTCTGGTGATGTTGACTTCAAAGGTATCTCAGCGGGACTCTCGCTCGATATCACCCCCAGTGTAATCCCGGATGAGAAAAGTGGTGACCTCTCTCTGGTTCGTCTGACGCTCAATGTGAGCAGCTCAACACTGACGGCAAGCGGATCCAACCCCGCCACGACCAATGATGAGATGCAGACCCAGGTTATTATCCCTGATGGTGCTACCTTTATGCTGGGTGGGCTGTTCAAGGATGTTCGTCGAGAGAGTGAGGGTGGAATCCCTGGGCTGCGTAATCTGCCGATTGTTGGCAACCTTTTTGGAACACAGACCTCAGCGGACAACATGAAAGAGACGATATTTTTCATTACGCCACGTATTGTGACACAGCAGGAGCTGCTGAATAGCCAGGGGTTGGCCACTCGCCGCTTTATGCAAAATCGTCGCCAGGACATGAGTGAGATACGTCGTGATCTACGTGAAGGGAGTCAGTTATTGGATATTGCGCAACGAAACATTGCTGATCTGGAAGAGGATGAGTAAGCGGTGCATTTGCTGACCCCCATCAATTGGGTGGTAGGCGCCCTGTTGATTGTCGGAGCACTCTTCTATCCACTGATTGAGGCAAAAGTAGGGAGTGGGGCGCTTCGGTCCGGGGCTGAATTACAGGTGAGTCGTATTGTTAATGCTGAGCGTAATCAGTACTTTCCGTTACATGAACAGTATGTCTACTTCAATAGGGAGAAGATGGCAAAAGGGTTTGATAAACTGGGGCTTCCATATCCAGTCTCATCCTCATTCCTCTATGAGGTGGTACGCACGGAAGGTGGTCTGATGGTTCGTGGGCTGGCCTCGGAGAGTGCGGTTAAGAGTGGTCTACTCCCACCGTTGATCTATGAGTATGTAGTGAGAGAGGAGGGGGGCAATCAGGGACGATGGTTGCCGCTCTCTGGAAAGAGCATTAGTATCATTGATTGATCCCAAGGAGAAGGAATAAGGTATGTTCAAGGCAGATAGATTAATGGACAAGAGGATGCTCATCGTATTGGGACTCTTTTTTCTGGCAGGCTGTACAACGGTAGAGCAGAAGTCAAAGAGTGCTGTAGAGAGATCGGCAGAGATCCCTACTCATCAGCAGATGGTGATAGAACCTCTCTGGCAGGTGGGTGATTACTGGCAGTGGAGTGATGGCTATGGGTTGGAGGTCTCCCATGTGGAGGGAGAGACTACCCGGTTTGATAGAAGTGATGCTGAGGGGCAGTGGATTAGTCGTAAAGGGTTCTTCAAAGAGGAGGCAAAATCATCAACAACCTACCGCAAGGTGGTTTACCGTTCTAAACATCCACGCGCTATCTTTCCATTGGTCAAAGGCAACAGGGTCTCTTTTATGAGAGAGTACATGGCCAATAACCAGTTGCGCGTCCACCGTACCTCATGGACGGTTGAGGGACAGGAGACCATTAATGTGCCTGCAGGTGCCTTTGAGTGTTGGGTCCTGCTGATGGAGACCCGCAGTGCCAACGGTGACTGGAAGGGATATGAACGCTGGTGGTATAGCCCCGAGGTGAAAAACTACGTTCGCATGGAGTACCGTTACGGACTGACCCCGGAATCCTCTCGTGTGTTGACAAAATTCGGTAAGAGATGAGCGGCGGATGAGCCGACTCTCTGATAGAGGTTACAGAAGATGAACAGGAATTGTTTTGGTAGCAGGACGATAGCAGAGAAAGGGTGCAGAGGATTTACCCTGATCGAGTTGATGGTGGTTGTTGCAATTATTGGGGTTTTGGCATCGATCGGTATTCCCAAGATGGCCGCTTTCATCAAAACTGCAGAAACATCTGAGGCGGTAGAGATGTCAGGTCGGATTGATAAAGCCGTTCAGGGGTACGTGGACTCTCACTCATCTGTTACCCCTAGCGTAATGGTAGATACCTCCAATGGTTTTGGGAAATATAAGAATCTTGCTGCAGGTGGTGCGGCGGATACTTCGATCACTACCCTGATTCCTCAGCTGACACTGCCTGTGGACTCCTCGTTCAGTTATACAGTCAGTGTCATTGTGACCGCTGATCGTGATGCCTATGTCTGTGTAATGGCAACCCATGTAACGAATACGGGGGATAAACTATGGTACTCAAGCGTGGCATCCGCGCTTCCTCAATGGGAAAATAATGTATTCCGCTCCTCCTATATCGATAATACGATCACCTTTATTCCGGGAGGGAGTTGCGATGCCGCTACGCCCGTGGCCACGGCAATTTCTATAGGGTAAAGGATATTTACAGGGCGAGGTGCTAGTGGGAGCAATAACAAAGTGGGCAAAGGGCTTTACCCTGATGGAGCTTATGGTTGTTGTTGCCATCATTGGAATCCTCTCCAGTATGGCTCTCCCCCGTTTTAGACTCTACCTAGTGGAGGCACGACTGGATGAGGCAAAACCCTATCTGTTTCAGATTTCGGCCAAGCTGAGAAGCTATCGAAATGGGTATGGTACAGTTTTGGGGGCAGATTATGTGAATGGTGCCGGGGCATGTAGCAGCCATTCCGGCTATGATGAACAATGTTTGGAAGATCGTCTTGGAGTGGAGCTGAAAGATGCCGGCAACTTCTGTTTTATCCTGATGGAGACAACAGCCAACTTTATTGGAGGAACAGCCGCTGTTGTTGAGGGAACGCCTTCAGCAGGGGCTGACCACGCAGATTTTGAGATTTGGGCAGTCTTACGAAGATCGGGATCTACCGTCTTGGCACCTCGGTCGATCTCCTGTCAGGTCGCGGATGAAAAAAACAGCCCAACAGGGTGGGTGCAGAGTGGTAACAGTGCCGGCGCTCAGGGGCAGACGGTGATACTGCGTTACCCACCGCCAACGAATGGGGTAGAGTCAGCCACAGGGTATGAGACGATCAGGCATGACTGGGTTGAGGGGTTGAGCGTAAGTGATGTGCTTCAGCGTGGCTAGGGAGTATCTCAAAGGTCTCCTGGTACTCCGGCAACCTTGGTCTGGTTTGGCTATGCAGGCTTACCCGAAGGGAACTGGAGCAATAGATGTCTGAGCAGAAATACATTCTTGTGGTAGATGATGATCAGAAGCTGCGTCAGCTGCTCTGTCGATACCTAAAAGAGCAGGGCTTTGAGGTGCATTCCGCGGCAGATGGTGTGGAGATGGACCAACGCTTATCTGAGGGGCTGCCCGACCTGATTGTGCTTGATTTGATGTTGCCTGGTGAGAGCGGCCTCACTATCGCGGCTCGCCTTCGTTCAAAGAGTGAAATTCCTATTGTTATTCTTAGCGCCAAAGGGGATGAGGTAGATCGGATTGCGGGGTTAGAGGTGGGGGCCGATGACTACCTGGCAAAGCCTTTCAACCCCAGAGAACTGTTGGTGCGTATTCAATCGGTTCTTCGCAGGTCTGAGCCAAAACTGGAGACACCCTCTCTGGAGCCAGAGATTCATCTAGTTGTTTTTGGTGCCTTCACGCTTGATCTGGATGGTTACACCCTGAGTCGAGAGGGGGAGCCGGTCACCTTGACTGCCGGGGAGTTTAAGTTACTGCATCACCTGGCATCACGACCTAACCATGTCATGAGCCGCGATCAACTGCTTGACCTACTGGGTGATGGTGTGGAGGGGGCCTATGATCGTAGTATTGATGTGCGGATCACCCGTATTCGTAAAAAACTGGAGGATGACCCTCAGCACCCTCGATATATCCAGACCGTACGTGGGGTAGGGTATCGTTTTACCCCAGATGGGTAGACGAAGCCGATAATCCCGATGTCATTTTTTCCAAAATTACCAAAAAGCATCTACAGCCGTACCATGCTGTTGGTGGGTACAGTCACCTTCGTTCTGCAGATCTTTACCTTTACGATCTTCTTTAGGCAGATGGTTCTGCCCAATGTCTACACACAGGTGGAACATTTTGTTGATGCGCTGGAGACCATCAGCCGCTATCCCAAACGCCTACAGTCCTCCCATTTTATGGTGGTGCCTCCTCAGGGTAGGGCAATCGGTGATTTTATGCTGGCTACTGTTGATCTGCAGCTGCAGCCGACTGGTTGGCGTATTCCATTCTGGTACTTTGTTGAGGATGAGCTGGAAAAGAGATTTGGTGAGAAAGTTCCGCTACGACAGGAGCTGGGAGTAGCGCCGAGGCAGGGTCGTTACTGGGTCGATATACCGCTCAGTGCTGAAGAAGGTACCCTGAGAGTAGGCTTTCCTGCGGTCAGAAAAGGGTGTCTGAATCTGCCGGTGCTGCTGTTGGTGCTACTGTCTGTGGTCACCTTTTCAATGGTCGCAGTCTATTTTCTCTCTCGTTGGTTGGTGAAGCCGATGGAAGAGTTACAGATGGCCGTGGGAGAGATGGGGCGAGGGGGGTATCCTGAGCCGCTCCCCGAAAAAGGGCCAAGTGAATTCTCCTTTCTGATTCAACGATTTAACTGGATGGTCAAGAGTGTGCAGGGGCTGACGGAAAATCGCTCTACGCTATTGGCCGGAATCTCCCACGACCTCAAGACCCCATTGGCCCGAATGCGTCTCAGTATGGAGCTGTTGAGTGGTGATCAGGATAGGGATCTGGTGGAAGGGGTGATAGAGGATCTGGATGTGATGGATAGTCTGATTAGTCAGGCACTCGCCTTTGCTCGTGGAGAGTCACCGGGAGAGCAGGAGGAGGTGGATATTAACGGGCTAATCAGTACCATTGTGGATCGCAAGAGGCGGGGAGGTGTAGATATCATCTGGCAACCAGCCCTCGAACCCTGCCTACGCACAATTGACCCCTCTGCGCTCACTCGAATTCTCTCGAACTATCTCGATAATAGTCACCGCTATGGAGAGGGAGAGTCGATCATAGTAGGGCTCCGCTGTATTGCCGATGGTGCAGAGATTGAGGTGGTTGATCATGGGGAAGGGGTGGCTGAGGAGCAGCTGGAGCGGCTCTTTCAGCCCTTCTATCGGGTAGATGCCTCACGTTCAGAGGAGCGGGGGGGGAGTGGCCTGGGGCTTGCGATTGTGAAGAACCTAGCTACCATCAATGGCTGGCAGGTTTCGCTTGAAAATCATTCACAGGGGGGGATGGTGGCTCGCGTGGTGGTGTAAGGCTATAGCTCCCTGGATAGCTGCCACTTAAGGATAAGAGGCCCCAGTAGGGTGGTCACAATAGTCATCATCACCACGGCAGTAAACAGCGTAGAGTTGAGTGCCCCTATGGTTTTTCCCATCGAGGCAAGAATCAGTGCAACTTCTCCACGGGGAACCATTCCTGCACCAATCGCCAGACGGGGATAGTGGGCAGAAGCCCCCAGACCACTGACCATCTTTCCACCAATAGCCACCACAATCAATGCGGATGCAAGCAGCAGAATCTCCTGATCAAGAAAGGCCTCCAGTTTTACCTGAGTCCCCATCAGCACAAAGAAGAGCGGAGCAAAAATTGCCTCAAAGGGGCGGATCTGCTCCTTGATCTTCTGGTCCAGATGGCAAGTGGGGCCATCGCAGTTCTTTTTCCAGTAGGTAAACTCCCGATTACTTAGAATCAGACCCGCGGCAAAGGCCCCAACAATGGCTGAGAGCCCAACAAAGTCAGCCAGCCAAGAGAGGCTGGTCAGCAGTAGAAAAGAGACAAAAAGCTCCGCCTCCCAGAGGTCAAAGTGGTGCAGGTGACGGATGGTGAAACGGATGATCAGCGGTAGCAGAAGGTAGATCGATGCCAGAAATATAATGGCCTGTGAGATTGAGAAGAGGACGGTTGTCAGCTCAAAGCTGCCGCGTGAGATGATATCGATACCGATAGCCATCATAATCAGCCCCAGTACATCATCGATCACCGCTGCACTGAGGACAATCTGAGCCACTTTACTGTTATCTATTTTTAATTCATGGAAAACCCGTGCGGTGATCCCGATGCTGGTGGCACAGAGGGCAATAGCGACCATCAGGTGAGAGGTCCAGTGGCTCTCTGGGGCGAACAGATGCATGACCGCAAAACCGAGGATGAAGGGGGCAAAAATACCGATCATGGCGACCCGAATGCCGGGGCGTAGAGAGATACGTAGCTCCTGTACCGAGGACTCCAGGCCGACCACAAACAGTAGAAAGAGCAGCCCAATGCGGGAGAAGCTGTCAAGAACCTGAATAACATTAATAGTCTCTCCACCCTTTTCGCTGCTCAGGAGCGGTAGTAGCTGCTCGACGATGAGAGGCTCTAACTGCTCCCTTAGTGCCTGCTCCAGGGTGAAATTGCTCTCATAAGAGAGGGTGACCGCATTGAAAACAGCACTTGATTCACGCAGTACGGTAATCAGGTCGATGCCGTACCAGTAGCCCAGATTGCCGATCAAGATACCGAGCGTTAGCTCACCCAATACGGAGGGCTGGTTGAGCCGTTGTGCAATGACTCTCCCCAACAGGGCAACCAGTGTGAGCACGGTAAGTGCAAGTAGAATCGGAATCACCGGGTCACTATGGGTCGTGGAGTATTCGGCCCAGCTTATGGCTGGGAATAGCGCAAGGAGAGGCAGTGCAATGAGGGTATACATAACTGAACTGTAGACCCAGAGGTGGAAACCAACAACTGATTTTTGTCTGTCAGGAAGATTGCTCTTACCGTAACCTCATCAAGCAGCCGATGAGAAGAGGGTTCGATACACCGACCAGACCTTCAGAGAGTGTTAGAACTCTCCTATTGCACCAGCCTCCATTATCTTTCCAACCCGATACATGACACTTCCCCCCAGCCGCTGAAGATCTGGCGGGAGGGTGTTACGTCCCATCCTACCCACTAGCCCCCAGCACCACTGATCCCATATACGCTCAGGATATGCTTAGCACCACCTCCTCGAAGAGATCGAGACAAAGGGAGTAAAAAGGCTGATCCTCCCTTATGATTATGTTTTG
>JABHIC010000223.1 GCA_018671205.1 Gammaproteobacteria bacterium | reverse complement strand
GATTGATCGCCACATCGGTCTGAATAAAGGGGACATAGTTAAACTTATTATCGCCCTCTGAAATATTTCGCGCCTTGGCACTCACAATTCCTGCTGTGGCCGACATCTCAAAGCCAAATGGGGAGCCAATCGCCAGCACCCACTCCCCAATCTCCAACGCCTTGCTGGTTCCGGTTTTGACCGTTGGCAACCCCTCTGCATCAATCTTGATCAGAGCCACGTCAGAGCGGGCATCGGAGCCGACCACGCTCGCCTTGAACTCCCGGTGGTCATAGAGCCGCACCATAACCTCTGCCGCATTTTCCACCACATGGTGGTTGGTAAGGATATAGCCATCCTCCGTCAGAATACTGCCAGAGCCCTGCGCCAGGGTCTCAAAATCACGAGGCTCCTCCGAGGGGGGGATTGGCCCCATGTCCATTCCCCGCTCCTCAAAGAAGCGGCGAAAAAAATCGGGCAGCTCACCATAGGGGAGATCATCATACCGCTGTGCAAAAGGGGAGACGATGGACCTACCCGCCTGTTTCTGGGTCACACGGATGCTGACCACTGCCGGTATCTGCTCCTTCACCAGCAGGGTAAAGTTTGGTAACCCCTCGACCGATGCCGTTGCCACACTCCAGAGAGAGAACAGTAGAGCGACCAGGCTCCATCGCACAACCAAACCGGGGATAAAATATTGACCGCTCATTATTTATATTTTCCTTTAAATTAACTATATATTACTATGTTTTTACTACTATAAATCATCTAAAAAACCCGACATACTGGACAGGGTGCAGCTTCGTAACCAGGGGGGTCAACGCCTCTTGCTCAAACCAGCCTCGCCAGCGCATCCACCACACCACAGCGCCAGAGCCCGCCACTGCAGCCAACACAACCGCCCACTCCTGAACCGAAACCAGCCACTGCAATGCGACCCATTCGGCCACAGATGCGGAGAGAAAAAAAGCCAACAGGGGGAGCAGATAGAGTCGAGCCGCCCCGGAAACCAGTCTGGTTTCAGCGATTGCAATGGTCACCTCTTGCCCCACCTGCGCCCCTAATGGATCCTCAACCATAACCCTGGAGGCGCGATTTCCAAACAACCTGGCCAGTGTTGCCGTACCACAGCCGGAGGCGCTAGCGCATGAGCCACAACCACTCTGTGGTCGAGTCTCTACCCACACCTGCCCCGGCAGACCGATGGCCACTACCGTTGCCCGCGCCTCAACCACTTTCTGCCTCTACGGAGTGTGCCACTTTTTTCACCATCTCCATCGGCACCTCACCCAGTACGGTAATCCGGTGTCCCAGTGCAAAGTAACTATAGAGATTCACCGGCTGCCGCTTGCCATCCATCTGGCGCTCATCCACCCCCTTCTGGGAGGAGTGCTCAATGAAGATAGAAAATACGGCATCCCCATTACTGAGAATGCGATGGGTAACCTCTCCGCCAGAGAGGGGGATCTGATGTCGCAGGGTCTCTACCTCACGAAACCCCTCGGGTAACCACCCCAACCGCCACCCCACAACTCGCTTGACCTCCGCTGTCGGCTCGGCAAACCCCTCCAGTGAGGGTGCTGTGGAGACCAGCGATCCACGCTGACGGGCAACAGTGCGCTGCTCATCATGACGTACCAGATAGGAGCGTGCCCGCTCTTGACGATCCAGAGGATTAATCCAACGCTCTACCCAGGCACCCTCCACCTCTACCCACTCGGTAGCGGCCACCGCTTCACGCCCTGCCACAACATAGGGGGAGGGTTGCCACTGCTGCTGTAACAGCAGGAAAGAGACACTTGCCAATGAGGCGGCGAGCGCCATCGGTATCCAGGGGCGTATCTTCCGGGCGCTCGCCACGGTGGCTGGGGTATCCATAGCTGGCTCATCAATATCTGGCTTAAGAGTCGTTGCATCGGACGGCTCCCGGAGAGGTAGGCCAGGAGCCAGAATAGTGGGCTGTTGCGCCAGCGTAGCGGATACCCGATCGGCTAGCTGATTCGATTGTGGTGCTGGCTCTCCCTGCTCAAACAGCAGGTGACGTGCCCGATGGTGGTTCGACCACTGCTCACGTAGCGCCGGCCTCTGCTCGATCTCATTCAGTAATTGATCCAAATCAGCGGCACTCAACTCCCCATCCATCAGGGCCGAAAGCTGTTCTTCAGGGGGCTGCTTTTGCATACTGATCCTCTTGCTGTTGTAGTTGCCGGACAATCATCTCACGGGCTCGATGAATCCTTGAGCGAACGGTTCCAATCGGGGTCTCCATCATCTCTGCAATGGCCTCATAACTCATTCCATCCATTTCACGCAGGGTAATCGCCTCTCTCAGTGGCGGAGAAAGCCCATCCAGTGCAGCCATCAGCTGCTGATGAGATTGATCCCGAATCAACATATTCTCCGGGGTCGCCTGTTCTGTCAGACCCTGCTCCTGAAACAAAAGTTCCGCCTCATCTGCATCCAGATCGGTGGCTGGGGGTCGACGGCTTTTCGCCACCAGATAGTTTTTAGCGGTATTGACCGCGATACGGTAGAGCCAGGTATAGAAGGCGCTTTCACCACGAAAATTAACCAGTGCACGGTAGGCACGAATAAACGCCTCCTGCGCCACATCCTGCGCGGCGACAGGATCTTTGACGAAGCGATTCACTAACGCGACAATCTTATGCTGATATTTCAACACCAATAGATCGAAGGCTCGCTTATCTCCTTTCTGGACCTGCAGTACCAGAACTTGATCCACATCTTGCTGTTCCAAAAGTAACCTGAATTCCTATAGTTGGAGCCATCGTCCAGCATAGCTCGAAAGCCTCCCCCTCCAGCATTTTATCCGGGAAGAGGAAATGGGAGTATTCAGGCCAGATCTACTCTGTCAGCCTGAACGAATACAAACGCCTTGGTGTAGACAGCCATTCAGCCACTGAGTTCCAAAACAGGAACGCAGCATAGCAGAATAAGATATTGTAAAATAGATGGGCTATGGCACTCTATCAACATGACGTTCTGGTGATTGGCAGCGGAGCTGCAGGGCTAACACTGGCGCTGCAACTAGCGCCCTCCCTGCGTGTGGCGCTTCTCTCCAAATCAACCCTGGATGAGGGAAGTACACTCTATGCACAGGGCGGGATTGCCGCAGTGCTGGATCCGGAGGACTCGATTGAGTCACATATCCGGGACACCCTCAATGCAGGGGATGGGCTCTGTGATGAGAGCGTGGTACGCCACACCGTGGCCCAGGCCCCCAGTGCCATTGAGAAGCTCATTGAATCAGGAGCCCAGTTCACCCGCACCGACAGCGCTGACCCTCACGCCCCCTACCATCTGACCCAGGAGGGTGGGCACAGTAACCGACGGGTTATCCATGCGGCCGATGCCACCGGTCGCGCCATCGAGAAGACGCTCACTCAACAGGTACAGTCACGCAGCAACATTGAGGTCTATGAGCACCACTTTGCCATTGACCTGATCACCCGCTCAAAACTGGGCGACAACTCCACTACGGATCGAGTGATGGGAGCCTATGTTCTTGATCGAAACCGGGATCAGGTCAACATTTTCCAGGCCAACCATGTGGTGCTGGCAACCGGAGGGGGCAGTAAGGTCTACCTCTATACCAGCAACCCCGACATCTCCACCGGAGATGGCATCGCCATGGCATGGCGTAGTGGTTGCCGCATTGCCAACATGGAGTTCAACCAGTTTCACCCCACCTGTCTCTACCACCCCCAGGCTAAATCCTTTCTGGTCACTGAGGCTGTACGTGGTGAGGGGGGCAAACTGCTGCTGCCTGACCAGAGTCCATTTATGGACCGTTTCGATTCTCGCCAGGAGCTGGCACCACGCGACATTGTTGCCCGCGCCATTGACCATGAGATGAAACGGCTGGGGGTCGACAACCTCTACCTCGACCTCAGTTTTCAATCTGCTGACTTCATCCAGCACCACTTCCCGATGGTTCGCCGCCGTCTGCTACAGTTTGGTGTGGATATGACTCAGGAACCAATCCCCATTGTTCCGGCCGCGCACTACACCTGTGGTGGAATCATGACCAATCTACAGGGTGAGACGGATCTAAAGGGGCTTTATGCGGTGGGAGAGGTGGCGCATACCGGTCTGCATGGTGCCAACCGTATGGCCAGTAACTCCCTGCTGGAGTGCCTGGTATTTGCCCACTCGGCGGCTGAGACCATCAACCAGAGCGGAGAGATCCTCTCCCCCTCCCCTCCTATTCCCCCCTGGGATGAGAGCCGGGTAACCGATTCGGATGAGGCGGTGGTGGTCTCTCACAACTGGGATGAGCTACGCCGCTTCATGTGGGACTATGTGGGCATTGTCCGCACCACCAAACGGCTGGAACGGGCACACCACCGCATTGACCTTTTACAACATGAAATCAGGGAGTACTACAGCCACTTCCGTATCTCCAACAACCTTCTGGAGCTACGAAACCTGGCTCAGGTAGCCGAGCTCATCATCCACTCGGCGCTTCAGCGCAGAGAGAGTCGTGGACTTCACTATACACTCGACTACCCGGAAAAATCTCCCACCCCGGAAAACACCATACTCTCTCCTCACTCCCCCTTATCCTCATCCTCTCGACAACCGTAACTGACAAGCAACCAATGGAGCCCTGACAATGAACAGCGAATGGAAGAACTTTCTGAGCGACAATGGCGCCGAACTGAAGCAGACCGGCGTCAACCATTTTGGTAACCCGAAGCGGGAGCGCCAGGTCGCCTCAACCGGAGATATTTTCTGTGACCTCTCTCATCTGAGTCAGCTAGAGGTGAGCGGAGCGGATAGTGCCGACTTTCTGCACAGCCTGTTCACCAATGATATTCATGCTCTGAAGGTAGGCGACAGCCAGCTCAACGGCTGGTGTACCCCCAAGGGGCGTATGATCGCCCTCTTCTATACCCTCCGTAGCGCAGAGGATACTTTTCAGCTGCTCTACCCTGCAGAGCAGATGGAGGGCCTTGAAAAACGGCTGCAGATGTTCATTCTGCGCGCCAAGGTGACCCTCACCAACCGCAGCGATACCGCCCTGCGCATCGGTCTCTCCGGTAGTGATGCAGAGAGACAACTCGCCCCGCTAATCAATCCGCTCCCTCACGCCGTCGACAGTGCCGTATCTGCCAGCAGCCTCACCGTTGTGCGCATTCACCCCGCCCTCTACCCCCGCTTCCTGCTACTGATCGATGATATCGAACAGGCAAAAGAGGTCTGGGGACACCTCGATGTACAGGCCACTGCGGTGGGACACGCCCCTTGGGAACTGCTTAATATCCGCGCGGGTATCCCAGCGGTCTTCTCCGCCACACAGGAGGCCTTTATCCCCCAGATGGTCAACCTTCAGGCAATCAATGGACTCAGTTTCAATAAGGGGTGCTACCCGGGTCAGGAGGTTGTCGCAAGAATGGAGTATCTTGGCCAGCTGAAACGGACGATGTATCACATCACCACACCGGCGACCTGCAGCCCTCATGCCGGAGATACCCTCTACGCAGCCTCCTCCAGCTCAGCACAGGGAGCCGGAAAAATCATCTCGATAGAGATGAATGGGGATGGTGGCTGGGAGGGGCTGGCGGTGGTTGAGGTGACCGCTGCTGAGAGCAATGATCTGACGCTGGACCAGGAGGGAACCATCAAGCTCACTGTTCAGGCACCAAAAACTGCCTAGGTGGCTCTAAAGGGTAGCTCTAAAAACTGTTGCCGAACCAGAACTCCTCTCCCTTCTCCAGAAACATCTCTGCCGGCATCAGGTGGGTGCCATCACAGGAGAAGTTTACCTCCACCAGTCCACTAATGATATTCAGGGTGCCGGTACGCAGATAGACCACATCATCGGCTCGCCTCAGCTCACTGAATCGCTCCAGAATCGGACGCACCATATCAGTCATCACCTTGGCTTGGTCAGGGTAGGAGCGTTTGGGGTAGACCAGACAGATGGATGGGTCAAGAATCTCATGGAGGACATGGGTATGCTCATCATAAGGATCCTCCATCACCCAGATGGTTGCCCGCGAACTGGAAAAACGTAGTGAGACCCGGAACACCCCCCGCTCCACCACCAACTCATCCAGAATATTGATCACATCATCGATATATTCATCGATCGCCCTGGGGGTAAAGCGTTGGTGAAAAAGCTGTCCACGAATCGCGGGGTCCCCTTTGATCTGGCGCCAGGTGGCTTGCGGGAAGATCGCCTTCTCCTCCTGTGGCAGCCGCCGGAGATCAAAATCGCCAACAATCAGGCCGGGGATATTATTCCCATCATAGATCGGCTGAATTGCGGTGATACAGCTACGGTGTAGTGCAGGGCTGATGTAGACCTCTGTCAGCTGGAGCTTATTGATCCCGGTTTTGGTGAGATAACCACGCAGAAAGTCATGGTGAACACGCTGATTATTGCTCCCCTCTTCACCACTGACAATCGCGCTATGAAGCATGCCGGAAGGGAAGACAGCATAGAGACGCTCCGCGAATGAGAGCTCTGCCCAGGGCTGCAGTATCCGCTGAAACAACTTGGATAGCTCCTCCTGATCACTCCAGAGCGGCAAGGCCTCTTCCGCCAACTGCTGCAACAGTGGCGAGAGAAACTCCACCAACACATTGCGGCGAGCCAGAATCGTTTCAGACAGCGTGGCGTGCACCAAAGCCTCCTAGCCCATAACATTCACCCATGATCCCCCTCCCAAAACCCATTCATCAACCACTCCTGTCCAGTACCATTATAGTTTTCATCCCTATTCTTGCAAGCCACAACCATTACTATTAATCTTTCCGCTTATGCCGACCCTTCATACCGTGAAAATCAACGCCAGCGGTGCGCCATCAACCACCTTTGAGTGCAGCAGCAGAGAGAGCATTCTACAGGCGGGATTGAGGGCGGGGCTTCCACTACGCTACAAGTGTACCAACGGCAGTTGTGGTGAGTGCCGTTCACGCCTGTTGAGTGGCACGATCGAATCCATACAGGTGGCTGATTACCCCCTCAGCCAGCAGCAGCGAGCCAATGGCTGGTTCCTCTCCTGTACCCATGCCCCCCTCTCACCACTACAGATCAACACCCCTCTGTTCAGTGACTCGATTGAGATCCCCCACCAGATTACCCGGGCCAAGGTGAAGAAGATCGACTTATTACAACCTGACCTGGCCCTGCTTACTCTACGCACCTCACGCTCCAACACTTTCCAGTTTCTCGCGGGCCAGGAGGTTTTACTTTCTCATCTGCTCGCAACACATCGTTACCCCATCGCCAGCTGCCCCTGTAATGGCATGGAGCTGGATTTTCATATTCACCGATCAGAAACGGACCTTTTCTCCCAACTACTCTTCTCCTCCCTCAAAAAAGGGGAGCATGTTACGCTCGATGGCCCGCGTGGCCACTTTCTGCTCAATACCCAGTCGCAACGCCGACAGATCTTTATTGCCTGGGAGTATGGCTTCGCATCGATACGCAGTCTGATTGAGCAGCACATCTCACTGGAGAAGGAGCCTCCGATCTCGCTCTACTGGCTCTCTCAACACCCCCCCTACCTGAACAATCTGGCCCGATCCTGGGGAGCCGTGCTGAACCATTTTGATTACCAGTGGATCGCACGCCACGCCACCCCCATCGAATCACAGGTCAGCAAGCTGGTTCATCAACTCCGCCAGGAGCTGTTGGTCGAGCAGTGCGATTTCTACATTTCTGCCCCTGCCGAACTACTGATTCTGCTCTCTGAGCAGTTGTTAGCGCTGGGGGTGGCGGAACATCAACTGCGAGGCGCGCCACTCATTGACGTGAGTAGTGACTCAATCTCCTCTGAGAGCTGATTGACTCGCTTGCTCACCCCATCGTTGGGGCGTTGCTGATCGACCTCCGTTCACCGCCCCGTCGCTCTATCATTCCCCCGCCACCCAACACCGACAGATGCTGCCTCAATACCCGATGCAACTCCTGCCGATCAATCGGCTTGGTGAGAAAATCACTCACCCCCACCTGTTCAAAGGCATCACGATGTTTCTGCATCACATTGGCGGTCAGGGCCACAATGGGGGTCTGACAACCCGCCGTACGTAGTGTCTGAGTGGCCTCAATCCCATCCATCACCGGCATCTGCATATCCATCAAAATCAGATCAAACGGAGATGCCGAGGGCTGTTCAGCCACAAGATCAACCGCCTCTCTGCCGTTATTGGCCACTATCACCTCAACCCCCATAGCCTCCAAAATACGCTGCTCTAGCAGCTGCAACTCGAGGGTATCCTCCACAACCAGTACCCTCCCACCACATTGCTCCTGCAACACCGACCCGCTCCGCTTTGTGCTGCTCTTCCGTTTTACGGGTTGGTCACTTCGCCGATAGGGGAGACGTAACTGAAATTTTGACCCCTGGCCCACAAGGCTGGAGGCATCCATCTCCCCCCCCATCAATGAGGCGAGACTTTCCGAGATAAACAGCCCCAACCCGCTCCCTCCAAAGAGGCGGGAGTTCGAGCTATCGGCCTGTTCAAAACGTTGAAAGAGGTTATCCAGCGCCTCGGGAGAGATGCCCACACCGGTATCCTCCACCGAAAAAAGAAGGTACTCCCCCTCCGACCAACTACTCAGGGTGATCCGCCCCGTCTCGGTAAACTTGATCGCATTACCAACTAGGTTGACCAGAACCTGACCAATACGGGCCCCATCCCCGAGCAGCAGATAGGGCTCCTCTCTTCCCTCCTCCACCACAAACTCGAGTCCGGCATCACGCATCCGTAACTCAAACATATGGTAAATATCCTGCATCAACACTGATAGATCAAACGGGGCCTCATCAATGGTAAATTTACCGGACTCCATCTTTGACATATCCAGGATATCATTGACCAGAGCCAGTTGGCTGCGTCCAGCAGCCTCAATCGTCTCGATCATCTTTAACCGCTCTTTGCTCCTCTCCTCCTCTGCCAAAAGCTCACTATTACCAATAATGGTGGAGAGTGGGGTACGCAGCTCATGGCTCATGGTGGCAAGGAAATCATCCCTCGCCTGGTTGGCCCGGTAGACCTCCTCGAGAGAGTCCATCTGCCTCGCACTCACCCAGCGCTCCGTTTTCCCCAGAAATAGATAAAGATATAAAACATAAAGTACTGATATTGAAAATACAGCACCAATCATCCACACCAGATCCTGATACAACAGCGTAACCTCACCGGTAATGTCCTTAAGTCCTACCAGATAGCCCGTGAGTTGACGGTTATGGGTATTGAGAGTCGCCCAACCGGCGGAGTAGGTCAACCCATCTCCGTGCAATAGATCGTGCTCTACACCGCCCTCATCAAATAACTGCTCCAAAAAGGTGTGCAGTGCCCCCTCCAGTGTCCCTTCCTCATGCCCCCCGCTTCCCTCTTGCATTTTCTTCAGCGCAACATGACTAACCACAACCGAATCAAAGTGGTCCCACTGCATGGCGTCTCCCTGCCTCGCCACCCTTGACTCCCAGACCTCCCGCTGAACCAGCGTCTTGTCAACCAACACGAGAAGCTCCACTCCCATATCACCGGAGAGGTGGCCAATGAGTGACTGGATATCGATACCCAGCTCCATAAAACCGATCGCTCTACCGCTATGCCCCTGTGCCAACAGGGGTCTTACCACACGCAGGTTATAGGTACCGAGCGGGCCAATCTCCAGCCCCCAGGCGACATTACCACTCCGCTGCGCCGCCAGGGTGGTCTCCCGCCCAATGGTATCTCCGTAGCGGTCGGGCTGATGAACCCGTAAAAAATTGACCCGTTCCATATCGGTAAAATAGAAATGGGAGATATCAGAGTCACGCCCAAGCTCCTGAAAGGTACCCTCTGTCAGCGATAGTAACTGCTCACGATCCCGTGCCATAAAGGCGCTGATGATCGCTGCATCATGCTCCAGAAGAGTGAGTGCCAAACTCATCAACTCCACCCCCCGGTTGACCTCAATCTCAATATGGCTCTGCAGCTGGCTATTGAGCTCCTGCTGCTGTCTCTCCCAGAGCGTGGTCTGGTAGAGGTAGAACAGAAACGTTGATAGTCCAAGGATTAGCACCAACATAATCGATAGAGGAAAGACAACCCTCTCTTTCAGGTGGATAACATTGACTTTCATGGCTCTTCTCCGAATGATTGAGTGAAAAAGAAGACGATGGCACAGATCAACTCTATGATTACATTGGTTTTGCCGACTAATGGGCACCTCTAAAAATGCACTTTTTCAGTGATTGCTGCGTCAGCTCCGCAGTCGAATCCTCATCTGCTCGCATGTACACTGCGGGTCTCCGTGCGGT
>JABHIC010000222.1 GCA_018671205.1 Gammaproteobacteria bacterium | reverse complement strand
GAAAATCATCACAACCGGCCGCCTTAAAATCCTCTCGATGCTGCTTCATCACATTGGCAGTAAGCGCCACCACTCCCCCCTGATAACCACGCTGTCTGAGAATACGGGTCGCCTCTACCCCCCCCATCACCGGCATCCGCATATCCATAAGGATCAGATCAAAGGGGCTCTTGAGAGCAGTATCCACCGCCTCCTGTCCATTCTGTGCAAGGGTAACCGTTGCCCCCATCGACTCGAGGACATACTGCTCCAGCTTCTGTAGCTCAACGGTATCCTCTACCAGTAGCACCTTACCCTTAAGCTGAAGGTTTTGAGTGGGCGGCTGTCCATCCCTCTGCTCAACCCCCACTGTATCCGCCACCAGCTTCTCACTGGGCTTAAAGGGAAGATTGAGCTGAAACCTTGATCCTCTCCCCTCTTCACTCTCTACCTCAAGCGTCCCCCCCATCAACTCCGCAAGTATCTTGGAGATATGAAGCCCCAGCCCAGTCCCACCAAAACGTCGAGTGATTGAGCTATCGGCCTGTTCAAAGGATTGAAATAGACGCTCCAGCACCTCTGCGCTCATTCCAACCCCATCATCCTCCACCCGGAAGTGGATTTTCTGCTCCGCCTGATCCACCGCCACATCGAGGAGCACACTACCCTGCTGCGTAAATTTGATCGCATTACTCAGCAGGTTCATCAGGATCTGCCCAACCCGTTTTGGATCTCCAACCAGTTGGTGGTGGAGCATTTCCGGCTGACGAACCTGGAAGTCGAGCCCTGCATCCTGTGCACGTATCGAGAAGATATGATCAATCTCGCTGAGTAGTGAGGAGAGGGCATAGTCCGCCTCATCAATCTCAAACTTACCGGCCTCAACCTTGGAAAGGTCAAGAATATCATTAATTAACGCCAGTTGGGTACGGCCCGCCACCTCGATAGAGTGGAGCATATTGCGCTCTTTCTGCTGCAGATGCTCCCACGATCTCTTTCCCAGCATCTCACTGTAACCAATAATAGCAGCGAGTGGCGTACGCAGTTCATGACTCATCCTCGCAAAAAACTGATCTTTTGCTTTATTGGCACGAATGGCGTTCTCTGCTATCAGTAACTCACGCAGATCATGAATCACCCAGACCTCACGTCCCTGCTCTCCCACCATAGAGTCGAGTGCAGAGCGAGCAAGGTTGACCGGAATGGTAGAGCCATCCCCGGTAATCAGCTCCTGCTCCGCACTGAACAGGCTGTTGGCAGACTCTCCCCTCAACTGCTCACTTCCTCGTCCCATCAACTGCTCCAGCTTGGGATTAACCCGAAGAATCTCACCCGCCGCATTGACAACCAGCAACCCCTCATCCATCGACTCAAGAATCAGATCGGTCTCCTGTTTTGCCTTGACGATCGCAGCCGTACTCTGTTGCAGTACCTCGGCCAGATGGTTTACCTCCTCAATTTCTCCCGGTTGGTGTGCCTCAATCTCCCCACGTTCTGTCGCCTGAGTCAACAGCACGATGGGCTGCACCAGTGCACGGGCCTGACGCAGACCGATCCAAACCAGAAATAGCAGTACTAACAGAGCAGCAATCAGGATATTACGCTGTAACGCGGCCACGGGAATCATAATCTCATCCCGATCCTGCTTGACCACCATCCCCCACTCCAGTTCAGGCAGCCAGCTCCAGACAGAAAAGACTTTTTCACAGCTATTGTCCAGCATCCACCCCGCCCCGCTCTCCTCCTTCAGAGCATGAAGTACCGGAAACTGATGGGATGCCTCACGCCTGAGTTGCTGACACGCCTGATCCGGTTGGCGTTGAGCCCCATGGCGAAAATGGTTAATAAAGTTGACCCCCTCTCCATCTCCCTCACCACGCCACTGGGCAATAATTACCTCACCACTCTCCCCCAGACCGCTATAGCTCTCCAACAGGGCACGCAGACGACGAAGAGAGAAGGGGCGGATCAGGATCGCTACCAACTCCTCCTCCATACCGGGAAAATTGGAAAACATCGGGATTCCCATGAACACCGTGGACTCCTCAACCTGTTCAACCTTGCCATATTTGGAGATCACCAGTTTGCGCTCTCTCAATACCTGAGCAATGATGGAGGAGAAGATGGTCTCCCCATAGAAACCCATCTCACTCAGATCAACCCCCAACTCCTCATCCATCGGGCGCAGAGAGAAGACCAGCGCCCCCTCTTCATCCACCAGAAACAGGTCATCGACCCCCTGTGCCTTTAGCAGCAGGGCATACTCATCTCGAAAATGGTCACTACTGATCTGATAAGAGGGTGAGTCATCCCCCCTTTGGTAATTCTCCATCAACCCTCCTACCCCCTGCTTGAACTCGGTATCCTCTACGCTCTCCTCCATCCAGCGCTTCTGTTGCTCAAACAGTGCCAAAATTCTCGTCTGACGGAAATCGGCATGGTACTGAAGGGACTGTTTGACATATTCAAGCAACGACTGCTCTGCGAAGTGATAGATTACTCCGCCAATGGTCATCACTGAAATCAGCAGTGCAATGAGGTTGCCCCTCATCTGATGCACAAAAATGGGTTTTGCTGAGATCTTTTGTCTGTCGTTACGCTCTACCACTGCCCCCCCCTAAAATGGTGCTCCTCAATCGCAACGATATCATATCCGACAAATTGAGTCAATAATTACTATCTACACAATTTAAAGCCCCCCTTACCCACCTCCTACAACGTTAACCGTCGATAGATATTGGCCACCTTGAACGGCAATTTCTCCACCGCATCCACCACGGTATAGCCTGTCGGACCATACATGTGAGGCAGGTACGCCTGCCCCTCCTTGTCGATGGTGATGCAGAAAGGGTGGATACCACTACGCCGCGCCTCCAGCAGTGCCATCCGGGTATCCTCTATCGCATACTCCCCTTTATATCCATCCGAATCATCTGGCTTCCCGTCAGACAGTGTAACAAGGATACGGGTGCGGGCATCGGCCTCATTGAGTAACGAGGTAAGGTGGCGAATCGCCACCCCCATACGGGTGTAATCTTTCGCCTCAATTCCGGCAATACGTGCTCTCACCCGCTCGTCGTAGGCGTCACTGAAGCGCTTAATCGGGAACACCTCACAGCGTTTACGACTCCAGCCGGAGAAGCCGTAGATGGCATACTGGTCATTCAGCATCTCCAGTGCCTCACAAAGCAACACCAGTGACTCCCGCTCTGCATCGTTGATCCACCCTTTGGTAGAGCCACTCATATCGACCATCAACATTACCGCAATAGAGCGTTCGTGACGGCGGTTTTGCAGATAGAGGCGCTCACTCATCTCCTGCCCCTGCAGATGGTCCGCCACCGCATCAACCATCGCATCCAGATCCACATTATCCCCATACTGTTGCCGCTTGAGCCGCTGGTCTGCACTGCGTAACCTCTCAAAACTTTTGCGTAGATGGCTGACCAGTCGATGATATTTTTTCAGCGTACACTCGACAAAGGCGACCTCTCCCACTTTGGCCTCCATCTCACGCAGTACCGCCCACCCTTTGCGGTAGTTGAGACGTGAGCCATCCCACTCATCATAGAGAAAGGCCCCCTCCTCGTGGTAGGTGCCGCCCCAGACATCCTGCGCACGCTTCTGTTGATGCTTCGGATTGAACGCACCGGGACCAGCGGGATGGAGATAGTGAGGAGGAAGGTCACCAAAATCCTGGATAATTGAGGTCATGAGGTCACTCACCACCTCGGGTGGGGTGACCGGCTGCTCCTCTATCAACAGCTCAACTTCCAACGGCTCATCGACTCGTCCCCCCCCTTTTCTACGCCAGCCAAGCGGCTGCTTTTCTGTCGCCTCTTCGTCAAGATCCATCTCCCTCAACATCTTCCAGAGCCGATACTGGAATAACCCCCGCTCTTTTTCGATACGTGTCGCTACCACAGCATGAAGCGCATCAATT
>JABHIC010000221.1 GCA_018671205.1 Gammaproteobacteria bacterium | reverse complement strand
CGTAGCAGGGATATCATGATGAACCACCCAACTACCCCGCTGCATATTCAATCCAACGGCACCCGCATCGGAGGAAACCATGATATCCGCAAGAGGCTCCCCACTCTCTGGCTGAAACATGAGCCGTTTTTTATCCTTGTCCTTGGCAGAGTCCGACCCGGTCAGAGTAACCACCCGGTGACCTTCGGACTCCAGACGCTTGCGGATCTTCTCCACAGCATCACGATTCCGGGCAAACACCACACCGGGCTTCCCATTGTGTCCAGAGGCAAGAGAAGAAATCTTATTAATCTTGGCATTGTGGTCAGACGAGTGAATAACTCGACTCACAGCGGAGTTATGCACCACCCCGGCAGCGTTCTGGATTCTGCGAGCCAACTCCTCATGATCTTTTTGATCGACCCCTTCAAAGGATGATGGACTCAGGGAGCGAGCAGCCTCAACATCAACCTCACCCTTCAAGCGAGCCATTTTGCCCCGGCTGTAATGCCAGTTAACCTTCTCAATCTCGCTATTCTGATGGTCAGAGAGGAAAACCGGCTCATTCCGATAATCTGCTTTCACATCAGGAGCAATGGTGTTGGTGATCCCGTTTCGCGCCAACTCACGCTTGAGCGCAGCCTTGGAGGAGACGGTATCCTGACCATAAGCACGCATGAAGGCATCACGATCTCCGTAGCGACCCCGGTCAATTTTTGCCAGTACATCCTGAATCTCAGAGGCATCGTTCTTGGCAGGGTCTCCAGTGCCGTACACATAGTAGGGAGTGTTATCCGAGACCGCATCGATCACATTGGCACGCCCGGAGTTTTCCTTGCCCTGCCGATTCAGCAGCTGATGTGCCTCATCTACAAAGGTGGCATCGAAGTTAATCCCCTCCTTGTCCATAACGCCATTCGCCCACGCCTTGCGAGCGCCCGCATCCAGCCCGCCTATTTTCTGCACCATCTCTTTCTCGGAGATTCCCGCGTGTTTCGCCCCGAGGTGAATCATGTCGCCACGGAAAGCCTCATGAGTCATCACGGCAACGTGGTGATCTGGGTTTTTATAGGCCGCAATCCGATCTTTTTGTGAGGCTCCGGGCTGAATATGAAGATTGTATTTTCCAGGCTCCAGGTAACGCAGAGCCTCACCAGAGAACTGGCTCTGAACCGCAGAGGGAACCAGCATCAAGGCTCGCTTGACCTTGCCCTGCTCGTGGAGGTGGGAGAATCCTCCCAAATATACAGCCGTTTTCCCGCTCCCAGCCCCGTAACCAAGCGCGATACGCTTATTGGCATCCAGCATCTTGATTGCCCGCTGCTGTGGAGCGTACTTGCCAGACATCGAGGCACTCCACAACTTGGTTGGCTCACCAGGCTTGAAATTCTGCCCCACCACGGACATCATCCCCGCCACTTTCTGCTCTGCAGCATGACCAATGGTGTACCGCTCGTCTGCAGAGAGGTCGCTGCCAGGCTTCGGATCATCGATCACCTCTGACGAAAAGAGCCCCATTTGTGACTGCTCAAAAGCGGACTTCGACTGCTGAAACCCCTCTATTTTGTCTTTCACAGAACCGGAACTATATTTCCCATCAATGCGCTCTCGCAGGGAGTCCACCATCTGCTTGCGCTCCTGCTGACGATTCAGCCGAGCCTCCGGGTTGACGGCATCCAGGTGGTTAAGGTTGCCACGGATCACTACCCGCCCCAGCTTAATGGGGGAATCTGGATTAAGCCGGTTGTGCTGTTGAGAGAAGTCATGCAGCACACGGGAACGAACCAGATCCTGCACAGAGCTGATCGCGGACTCTGGAGAGCCCATAGTGTCAACATACTTCCCCCAATTCAGCGAGGCAGCATCATGAGCCGACCGCAGTTCACCGCGCTTCTGGCTCCACTCCTTCCACTCCGGAGACACCGACTCCTCACCAAACAGATCCTCGGAGAGCTTTTCCGGCTCCTGCCCATCGTGTGCGGAAAGAGCAGCTGCCTCATCTCCCCCACCACTGCCAGAGGCAATATTCGCTGAAAACCACTTCCTCAGCCCCCCACGCTCTTGCGGGGACAACTCCCCCACCGGCTTGAAGGCCGCAACACCCTCCGGGGTGGCAGCAAGTGATCGGTGCAATGCATCAACGGACTTTTGGTCTAAGTGAAAAGACTGTGAATGGAGAGGAGCACGATCACCACCGTACTTTGCACCAACAAATTGATCAGCGAGCACTCCAAACAGCTCGGAATGCGACTCAACGGGTCGCATTTCTCCATCTTTTCCCCTGAGTGGAACCACCTCTTCAAGTGCCGAATGGTATTCATTTGCGCTACTTCCTGCTTTTTGTGAGAAATCGTGTGACATCAGGTCGGAAAGAATGTCTGATACAGGATCCCCGTCAGCAGCACGCCCCCCAATATAGGCACGGATTGCATCCTGGGTGGTGTCATATTTGCCCG
>JABHIC010000220.1 GCA_018671205.1 Gammaproteobacteria bacterium | reverse complement strand
GTGAGACCATCAAAGAGGTAAAAAAGCAGCACGATAGTGGGGTCGAGATCGACTACACTGCCATCGGCAGCAAGGCACTTGGTTTTCTGCGGAGGCTGGGCAGTCATTTGGTCTCTGAGGTCTCTCAGCTGGGGGACCAGCCCGAGATGGGTCGATTGATTGGGGCGGTGAAAGCGATGCTGGATAGCTATGAAAAGGGGCAGATTGATCGTCTCTATGTGGTCTACAACCAGTTTATCAATACCATGACCCAGCAACCTACTGTGCGACAGGTTTTGCCACTGGAGCAGGATGACAGTAAGGAGTTTGGTCATCACTGGGACTATATTTATGAGCCAGAGGCGAAACCGGTGATGGATACCCTGCTACAGCGTTATGTAGAGTCCATTGTCTACCAGGGGGTGGTTGAGAATATAGCCTGTGAGATGTCTGCCAGAATGGTGGCGATGAAGAGTGCATCCGATAACGCGGGCGACCTGATTAATGAGCTTGAACTGGTCTATAACAAGGCCAGGCAGACCGCGATTACCTCAGAACTGGCCGATATTGTTGGTGGTGCTGCCGCGGTTTGAAGCGCTGCGGTGATGAGGAGTTGATAATGATTTACTTGTTTACGAATTACTTGGATAAAGAGGATTAAAGAGATGTCAGGAACGATTGTCCAGATCATCGGCGCAGTGGTAGACGTGGAATTTTCTCGTGATGCAATGCCAAAGATTTTTGATGCACTGATAGTGGATGAGCCTGGCTTGACACTGGAGGTTCAGCAGCAGATTGGTGATGGTGTGGTACGTGCCATTGCGATGGGCACAACCGATGGTCTCATGCGTGGGCTCTCGGTAACAGGCACGGGTGTTCCGATTCAGGTTCCGGTTGGAACCAAGACCCTGGGTCGCATCATGAATGTTCTCGGTGACCCGATTGATGAAAAGGGTGAGATTGGTGAAGAGATGCGGATGCCGATTCACCGGAAGGCTCCGGCCTTTGATGAACTCTCTGCTGCAACCGAGATTCTGGAGACCGGTATTAAGGTTATCGACCTGGTCTGTCCCTTTGCCAAGGGGGGCAAGGTCGGGCTGTTCGGGGGGGCCGGAGTGGGCAAGACCGTCAATATGATGGAGCTGATCAGAAATATTGCGGTTGAGCATAGTGGCTACTCCGTATTTGCCGGTGTAGGTGAGCGTACCCGTGAGGGAAATGATTTCTATCATGAGATGACGGAGGGTGGCGTACTGGATAAGGTCTCTCTGGTCTACGGACAGATGAATGAACCTCCCGGTAACCGTCTGCGTGTGGCACTGACCGGTTTGACGATGGCAGAGGCTTTCCGTGATGAGGGGCGTGATGTGTTGCTCTTTATCGATAATATCTACCGTTATACTCTAGCGGGAACTGAGGTATCGGCACTGTTGGGGCGTATGCCCTCAGCGGTGGGATATCAACCTACCCTGGCAGAGGAGATGGGGGCACTGCAAGAGCGTATCACCTCCACCAAGAAAGGATCGATCACCTCGATTCAGGCGGTCTATGTCCCTGCGGATGACCTGACAGACCCCTCCCCTGCGACCACATTCGCTCACCTGGATGCAACCGTTGTACTCTCTCGACAGGTGGCCGAGCTGGGTATCTATCCCGCAGTAGATCCCCTCGACTCTACCAGTCGCCAGCTTGACCCACATGTGGTCGGTGAGGAGCATTATCACGTAGCCCGTGGGGTACAGACCACACTGCAGCGCTACAAAGAGCTGAAAGATATTATCGCTATTTTGGGTATGGATGAGCTCTCTGAAGAGGACAAGCAGACAGTCAACCGTGCGCGCAAGATGCAGCGCTTTCTCTCCCAGCCTTTCTTTGTGGCAGAGGTATTTACTGGAACACCGGGTAAATATGTCTCATTGAGTGACACTATCTCCGCCTTTAAGGCAATTATTGCGGGAGAGTATGATCACCTTCCGGAGCAGGCATTCTATATGGTGGGCGGCATTGATGAGGTAGTCGAGAAGGCCAAGACCATCTAGCAGAAGCGCCAAAATAGCCCCCAAGCAAGAGGAAGATCATTATGAGTATGACCGTACATGTCGATATCGTCAGTGCCGAGAAAGCGATCTTCTCCGGCATGGCTGAGATGATCTATGCCCCCGCTGAGATGGGTGAAGTGGGTATCGCCCCCCGCCATGCGCCCATGTTGACCCGAATGAAGCCGGGAGAGGTACGGGTGCAGCAGCCGGGAGGGGAGGAGCAGGACTTCTTTATCTCTGGTGGATTACTGGAGGTTCAGCCCCATGTAGTGACCATTTTGGCCGATACAGCGGTTCGTGCGACAGATCTGGACGAGGCCGCGGTTATTCAGGCAAAAAATCGTGCCGAGGCGGCGATGCTGGATAAGCAGGCCACGATTGACTATGCCACGGCGCAGGCGGAGCTGGTACAGGCAGCGGCACATCTACAGGCCATTGACCGCATTCGTAAACGCTCTGGAGTCTAATGTCCAACCATGAGTGAGCAAGTTTCCAAGAAGAAGGCGGTCTGGTTTATCCATCAGATTATCAGTGCAACGGGTGAGGTACTGGAGCACAATGATATTCCTGTGGCCTATGTACATGGTGTTCCCAACCAGATGTTTTCTCAACTGGAACGAGCCCTGAAGGGGAAAGAGGTCGATGATGAGGTCTCTGTTACCCTGAGCCCGGAGGAGCATGGATTTCAGTTTATTGATCTCGATTTTGAGAAGGTCTTTGCCGAGGATGATGTTCCTCCAGAGTACCGCCATGTCGGTGCAGAGGCCCCTTTTCAGGATGAGCAGAGTGGTGAGAGCGGTACCCTAATGGTGCAGCGCATCGAGAAAGATGGCTCCATTGTGTTGATGAAAAAACATCCGTTTGCCGGTCAGACGATCACCTATCAGGTGACCATTAAAGAGATTCGGGATGCAACTCCCACAGAGATCAAGGCGGGGCATCCAGCGATGGATCACCCAAATTTATAGGGCAACTCTAAAATGACTATTTTTAGAGTTGCCCTATAGAAGCTTGCCGCAGTGACTCCCGTTCAAGCACCGCTTTCTGTGGTCATTCTTGCTGCAGGGAAGGGGACACGGATGCGCTCCGTACTACCCAAGGTACTCCATCCATTGGCAGGCATCCCCCTGCTACAACATGTGGTCGAGACCGCCAGCCAACTTCAACCCAACGCTATCCAGGTAGTCTATGGTTACGGTGGAGAGCAGGTGCCACGGCAGCTAAGTGAGCTGGAACTCTCCTGGGTACTGCAAACAGAGCAGTTGGGGACAGGACATGCTGTCGGGCAGGCGCTTGCAGAGATGGAGATGGAGGGGACAGTACTGGTGCTCTACGGGGATGTGCCATTGATTAAGACCAAGACACTGACTACCCTGCTGGAGCAGAGCAGGACGAGTGGCTTCTCACTACTGACGGTTACACTGCAAAACCCCGCCGGTTATGGCCGCATTATCCGTGATGGCAAGGGGCGAGTGGCCCGCATTGTGGAGCAGAAAGATGCCACAGCAGAAGAGTTGGAGGTGAATGAGGTCAATACCGGTATCCTTGCTGTCACAACACAACAGCTCAGAGCCTGGGTCGATGCACTGGAGAGCGACAATGCACAGGGGGAGTTCTATCTTACCGATATTGTAGAGATGGCAGTGAGGGAAGGGGTTGAGGTGGTTACCGTCTCAGCCTCAACCAGAGAGGAGGTACAGGGGGTCAATGACCGTCTGCAACTGGCTCAACTGGAGCGTCTCTACCAGCAGCAGCAGGCCGATGAATTAATGCGTCGTGGGGTCACCCTGATGGACCCCTCCCGTTTTGATCTACGGGGTAGTCTGGTGACCGGAGAGGATGTCACTATTGACATTAATGTGATTTTTGAGGGAGAAGTCACTCTGGGCGATGGGGTGAAAATTGGTAGTAACTGCCATATCCGTAATGCGGTGATTGAGTCCAATACCGAGATTCTTTCCAATACGGTGGTTGACTCTGCCGAGATTGGTCCAGACTGCCGTGTAGGCCCTTTTGCCCGTATCCGTCCCGGTACTCAACTCCTGCGCTCAAATCACATTGGTAACTTTGTTGAGTTGAAGAATGCACAGGTGGCCACAGGCTCCAAGGTGAACCACCTCAGTTATGTGGGGGACAGTACCATTGGTGCTCGGGTCAATATTGGGGCTGGGGTGATCACCTGTAACTATGACGGGGCCAATAAGCACCGTACCACCATTGGTGACGATGCCTTTATCGGCTCAGACACCCAGTTGGTCGCTCCGGTTGAGGTGGAGGCGGGGGCCACTATCGGTGCCGGTTCAACCATCGTCAAAACGGCACCTGCCGATCAACTCACCCTGAGTCGAGCCAGACAGCTGAGTCTCAAAGGGTGGAAGCGCCCCAAAAAAATATAAATGAATGGGCAGAGTCGCCTGATCCTCTACCCTGTTGACCCCCTGTTGGAGCTTGCGTTGCAACCCCTGCTGAAATTACTCCAGCAGCAGTCCATCATTGCGCAGCCACTTCCCGCTGATCTGGAGAGAGAGGGGTACCAGGTTGGTGAGGGGTTTTTTGATGCTTTTCTATTTCTTGGTTGTTCCCCCTCGGTTGAGTTGACCCCCTCTATTCACCATCCAGAGCAGCCATTCTGTTATCTTCAGCGGGAATCCACCCCGTACTGCGAGCTAATTACAGGAAGCAACCTAAAGGCGGCCTGTCCCTCGTGTAAAAAGCGGCTTGAAGTTCCACCTGTCGTTAAACAGGATAAGAGAAAAGAGCTGCTGATCTATTGTGGCCACTGCGGCTGTGACTCGAAGGCTCTGTCGGTGGCATGGCGAAAAACTGCGGCCCTCTCATCTACCCGTATCTCACTGTGGAATATTTTTGAGGGGGAGGCGATCCCCTCAGACCGACTGCTCGATCAGCTTCAGCAGCAGAGTGGTCTGTTGTGGCGCTACAGCTATATTGTTGAGGGGTAGCCGTAACAGTATTAATCGGTGAGTTGGTTTATTCGGTACGTTAGGCACGTATTTTGCATTATTTTTCGCAGCACTCTTTAGTTGGGTGTGGCCAGGATAATCCAATAGGAGAAAGATAGTGTCTTCCGTTATCAATACCAATATGTTTTCTATCTATGCGCAGAGAGAGATGAATCTGGTCGAGCGTACAGAAGAGCGGACGATGGAGCGGATCACCTCGGGTGCGCGGATCAATCGGGCGGCAGATGATGCCGCTGGTGTGGCACTGATGCATAAAGCGAGTGCCCAGATTACCGGCTATACGCAAACTGTTCGTAACTCAAACGACGGGATTACCATGAGTCAGGTTGCCGACCAGGCCATGGGGGATATCACCAATGTATTGCAGCGGATGAGAGAGCTCTCTCTACAGAGTACCTCCAAGAGTTTTTCTGATGATGATCGGGATAGCATGCAGGTCGAGTTTTCCGTATTGCAAGGACAGATCAAGGGGGTCATTAATGATACGGTTTTCAATGGTATTCCGGTGATTAATCGTCCTGATGATCAGCTGCAGCAGACCATTGATCTTCATGTCGGTGGGAACTACTCCGACCTGACACTGCACCACTCGGTGGACAGTCTTCCGCTAGAGACAGAGATTCGTGGATACTATACCGGTGTGGGGCTGACCGGCTCAGGGGGAGAGGATGAATATACGATTGGGGTGGCAGATGACCGAACCTTTGAGATAGAGATTGATGGAATTGCATTGAGCCCCATTGCACTGAATCCGGGGACTCAAACTCCTGCGGAATGGGCCGCAACCCTGCAGCAGCAGATCAATGATGACCCCGCGCTGGTTGCAGAGGATAAAAGTGTAAAGGTCTATTATGATGAGACATTGAACCGTTTTGCTTTTCTCTCTGACAGCACAGAGGCGGACTCCTCTGTGAAGATGCTGGTGGTTGGGAGTGATCTTGGAAAATTATCGATTATCCCCTCGGCAGTTGGTGCAACGGGACAGGACAAGGTGATTTCGCTGATTGGTATCCCTGAGGCAGAACGTCAGCTCTCCTTTTCGGTGGATGGTCAGCAACCGGTCGAGATTACACTTCCTGAATATGTGCGACCCGCTGTGGAGTGGGGATACTACCTGAATGGGGCCATCGACGGGGCGGACACCTCTTTTGATGCGACAACGCAGAAGCTGACCATTGTCTCCGAGGCGGGGGATGATGGCTCTATCTCACTGAGTACGAGGGGTGGGGCTCCCGCACTGGGGCTGGTGGTGCACGATACCTCCAAGGTTGAGATGGACCATTTTGATATGGATGATCCGACCAATGCGTTGGGGATGATTCTGCGTGACATCGAGAAGATTGATACCCAGAGTGAGGGGGAGGCGATGCTGGGAAAAATTGATGCCGCAATGATATTTATCGACCAGGGACGCAGCCACTATGGTGCGGTGGCTAATC
>JABHIC010000026.1 GCA_018671205.1 Gammaproteobacteria bacterium | reverse complement strand
TGGCCTGAGTTTATGGAAATGACCCCTGAATAGTTACAGCTCATCTTATCTATAAACCACTGTTTTTCCATATCCCAAGCAGAAACTCTGCCACCACCCAGCGCCCTGGCCAACAATATCCACAACGGACAAAAGAGTGGCTATCTGCTCAACAACCCCCTCTTAATTGAGTTTTTGTGATTTCATACCTATATTCGTGTAACATAATGTATAATGCAATAACCATAATATACCCCCACAAACAACATCAATATCCCTGCAGATTTCAGTGATTCAAGCCTCCTCTGCTTGTGCAAACGCGACCCAACTTTTATAGTCTGGCAATGCTACGAATAAGAAGCCTACTGCTCTCCACCTTGCTCTATTCTGCGCTGCTGTTAACAACGGCAATCGCTGCAGAGCCTCCCCATGCAGAAAAGCTAGAGACCGTACGACTACAACTCAAGTGGCTCCACCAGTTTCAGTTTGCGGGCTACTACGCCGCAGTAGAACAGGGCTACTACCGAGAGGCAGGGCTCAATGTCATTCTCCAAGAGCACAAAAAAGGACACACACCACTAGATATTTTGCTCGCTGGCGATGCCGACTATGCGGTCTCTGGTAGTGATGTTTTAGTCTACAAAGCCGAAGGGAAGCCGCTGACTGCACTGGCTGCAATCAGCCAACACAGTCCTCTCTCCCTACTGGTCAAGGAGAGATCAAAAATCAGAGTTCCCAGTGATCTACATGGTAAACGTATCATGCTGGATATTGGAATCAAAAATGCTCCTATTCTGGCTATGCTTAGAGAGGCAGGACTCTCCCCCGATGACTACACCCGCCAGGATACCAGCTATAACCCGCTAGACCTGATCACAGGGAAGACCGATGCATTCAGTGCCTATGTAACCAACCAGGGGTATCGACTACAGGAGCTGGGAATTGCCTATCATCACCTTGTGCCATCCCGCTTTGGGGTCGATTTTTATGATGATGTTCTGGTCACCACGGAGCAGGAGATCAGCCACCATCCGATGCGTGTTGCGCGTTTCCGTCAGGCCAGCCTGAAAGGGTGGGCTTATGCCATGGCACATACGGATGAGCTGGTTGATCTCATCATTGAGAAATACAACACACAGAACAAAAGTAGAGAACATCTTCAGTATGAGGCCCAAAAGATGGTCGAGCTGGTACAGCCTCTGCTGGTTGAGATCGGCTATATGCACCAGACACGCTGGGAACATATTCAAGACACCTTCCAGCGGTTAGGTTTTATCTCTCAGGACTTTGATCTGGATACACTGACTTATAACCCCAATCTCCCCCACCAGCAGCGTCAAGTCACACTCTCCAACAGTGAGCAACAGTGGATACGGGAGCACCCGGAGATCCGAATGGGGGTTGACCCGGAGTGGCTCCCCATTGAATATGTGGACAGCGAAGGGGTTCATAATGGGATCTCAGCAGATCTGACCCAGCTACTTAACAAGACGCTGGGGCTGACGATGCGGGCGGTACCGGGACTCAGTTGGAAGGAGGTAATGATGCAGGCCGTAGCTCAACAGATTGACCTGCTGCCCGCAGTGGCCTCCACCGAAGAGCGGAGAAAATTCCTTAATTTCAGTACCCCTTACATGCATATTCGCTGGGCTATCGTGAGCCTGGCAGACCACCCAGACATCTCCGGACTAACCGCACTGGAAGGGGTAAAAATTGCGGTAACCCAGGGGTATGCCAGCCACAACCGGTTGACCCATGACTGGCAGGAGATTCCTCTGCTCCCCAAAGGTACCGTTCTGGAGACGCTACAGGCGGTGATCCAGGGTGAGACTGAGGCCGCCATCATTGATCTGGATACCGCGACCCCCCTGATCCAGGCCCACAGCATGACGCAGTTGAAGATTGATACCCATGTATTTGATAAAAAAGATGCGCTCTCTATTGCGGTACGCAAGGATTGGCCTGAACTTCTCTCCATCATCAACAAGGGGCTGGCCGCCATTGGGGCGGAGGAGATCCAGCGAATTCAGCTCAAATGGATGGCTGTGCCGGTTCAGGTAGGGATGCAGAGAGGTGAGGTGGCTCTGTTGGTTCTCATTATTGCCGGTGGGCTGGGCAGTGTGGTCGCCCTGTTTCTATTCTGGAACCGTCGCCTCGCCCATGAGGTCTCTGCCCGCAAACAGAGTGAGGCACATTTAAGGGTGGCAAAAGAGCACGCTGAGCAGGCAGAAATAGAGGCCAGCAGGGCAAATCTAGCCAAAGATGAGTTTCTCGCCTCAATGAGCCACGAGCTGCGTACCCCATTAACCTCTATCATTGGAAACAGTGAGTTTCTTGCTGAGAATGAAATTGACCCCAAGCGGAAGGGGCTAATCCGCGCTATCGAGATTGCCGGCCGGGGACAGTTGGCACTGGTCAGTGACATTCTCGACATGTTGAAGATCGGATCTGGAAAATTCACCCTTGATGAGGCCCCCTACGACCTCTCCGTACTGCTTGGGGATATTCAACAGATGCTCAGCCCTAGCGCCGACAGTGCTGGCCTCGAATTTGTGGTCACACAGAAGGGTAGTGATGCGTACCTGCTGATGGGCGATGGACAGCGTATTGAACAGATCCTGATCAACCTGGTCGGTAACGCCATCAAATTTACCGTATCTGGCAAGGTCTCATTGAGCTGTTGGGTCAATGGTCGGCACCTTATCTTTCAGATCAAGGACAGCGGCATTGGAATGTCTCCAGATATCCTTGAACACCTTTTTCAACGTTTTGAACAGGCCGATAGCTCCATCTCACGCCGCTTTGGAGGCAGTGGCCTGGGGCTCTTTATATCGAAAAACCTTGCGGATCTGATGGGGGGTATGATCGATGTATCGAGTCAAGAGGGGGTCGGTTCCATCTTTGAGTTGATTCTCCCCTATCGCCCCAGCGACATTCAACTGGAGCCCGCTGAGCCTGACAACACCACACCAGCAAATCTCCATCAAAAAATAAGTGGCCATGTATTGATTGCTGAGGATACCCTGGAGTTACAACTGCTGGAGCGCCGCATTCTGGAAGGGATGGGGGCCACCGTCACTACCGCTCAGAATGGGCAGGAGGCAGTTAATATAGCCACCGCGCACCCACAGCGCTTTGACTTGATCCTGATGGATATTCAGATGCCGGAGATGGACGGTATAGAGGCGACAAAACTACTCCGCGTGAGTGATCACTCCACCCCTATTGTGGCACTCACTGCCAATGTAATGCAGAAACATCGAGATGCCTTCCACCAAGCTGGGGGGGATGGCTTTCTGGTAAAACCCATCGACAAACATGCACTACGCCAGATACTGTTGAAATACCTGAAGCAGGAGCAGATAGCGGCTGCCCCTGCTGACGAGCCGATTGATGATGCGCTGATGGCCACCTTTATAAAAAGCAACATCCGTAATAGAGAGGAGCTGCTACGAGCGCTCTCTGCAAGAGACTGGGAGAAGGTACGAGAGCTCGCTCAAACCGTTAAGGGAAGTGGGGCATCCTTTGGTTACCCACAACTCACTCAACTAGGAGAGCAGGTCTGCTATGCCATTGAGGAAAACAACCCCAAACAGGCCGCAAAACTAGCCACTGATCTGGTCATCGAGATCAGTAAAGCACTACCGTAATTACTGTTTTATCAGTGCGATCAATACTAACCGCTGCGTTTTAGTCCCCCTTGCGCACAGTGGTTGATCAGTGGCCTACTTTGATAGCCCCTCTGCTTCTCCCGGTTCTCCTGAAAAACCGATCTCAGCTTTTTTCTCAGCGCATAAGAGCGAACTTTATTTAGTGGGTTGGCCTTCATTTTCTCCTCCAGTACCTCTGTCGAGATATCCCAGTCTATGGTAACTACTCCCCTACCTAGCATTTGTTGTGCCAGAGAGAAAAGGGGGGGAAAAGTCAAATAATTGTCATTTGAGACAATAGAGGTCAGCTGGCCGATAAAAATCAATCGCTGAAGGGGTAGTCACAATGGAGAAGCGGATAGCGCTAGATTAAAGGCGTTCAGAACCGTTATAGATCGAGGTCAAACTCAAAATCGAGGTCGAAATCCGGATCAGGGGAAGGTTCTGCTTCTATCTCAAGATCAGGGTCGGGATCAACGACAGTCCTGGTCTCGGTCTCGGTCTCGGTCTCGGTC
>JABHIC010000219.1 GCA_018671205.1 Gammaproteobacteria bacterium | reverse complement strand
TTCCCCCGTTTTCTGTCCAACGATTGGGGGTAGGTTCAGATGGCTCCGGGGGTAGGGGACAAGGCGGCATGGGCTCCGCGTATTGCTAAAGGAATGGACGCGCTCTACCATACGGCTATTAATGGTTCGACTGTAAACCCAGTGATGATGCCTCGTGGAGGTTCACCCCTCAAAGATAGTGAGCTGAAAGCCGTTGTAGACCATATGGTGGCGCAGTCAAAATAAAGCATTGAGTAGATTTTCTCTCCTTCTGTCCACTGGGCGGAGGGGAGGGTAGATGTAAACCGGTAACCGTCAATAGGCAATACCGAAGTGATTCAAGGGTGAAATGGATCAAGCGTAGTTTGGGGGGGGGGAGTATCTAATAATAATCAGGCAAATACCGCTGTATTTAGCCATGAATTTCCAAAGGAGTTGTGTCCATGTCACTGAGTCGACGTGAGTTTGTACGTTTGATGGGGATAGCCGGAGCTGCCGGATTGGTACCAACGGCAGCGTTGGCAGATAGAAGGCCCGCAGAAACACTCTATAACCGTCCAATGAAAGGGAATGTTCGCATTCTCCATATTACGGACACTCATGCACAACTGTTACCTATCCACTTCAGGGAACCGAATGTCAATATGGGGTTTGGCTATGGTTATGGCAAAGCACCTCATGTGGTTGGTGACTACTTTCTGCGCCATTTTGGGATTTCCCCGAACAGTATCGAGAGTCATGCCTTTACCTATCTGGATTATAACGAGGCGGCTCAACGCTATGGGAAAGTGGGGGGGTTTGCTCATCTGAAAACATTGATTGATCAATTACGTGCCGAGGCCGGAGAGGGGAACTCTCTGCTGCTGGATGGTGGCGACACCTGGCAAGGGAGCGGTACCGCCTATAAGACGCGTGGCATGGATATGGTAAAGGCCTGTAATCAGCTTGGGGTTGATGTGATGACCGGGCACTGGGAGTACACCTATCTGGATCATGAGGTATTAAAGAATGTAAATGCTTTTCAGGGAGAATTTGTGGCCCAGAATGTCCGGGTCCGTGATGAGGCACTATTTGATTATCAGTATGCCGATTTTAGTGGCTTTAATGAGGATAGCGGGCATGCCTTTAAACCCTATGTGATCAAAGAGGTGAATGGGGCCCGTATTGCGGTGATTGGACAGGCATTCCCCTATACACCCATCGCCAATCCAGGGCGGTTTATGCCAGACTGGACCTTTGGTGTTAATGATGATGCGATGCAGGAGTTGGTGGATCAGGTTCGGGAGAGTGAGCGGCCCGATGCGGTTATTGTTCTCTCCCATAATGGGATGGATGTTGACCTGAAAATGGCCTCGGTAGTCTCTGGTATTGATGTGATATTGGGGGGGCATACCCATGATGGTATGCCGGTGCCAACGTTGGTGAAAAACCCCGGCGGTAAAACCGTGGTCACCAATGCAGGCTCCAATGGAAAATTTGTTGGGGTGATGGACTTTGATATTCGTAATGGCAAGGTGCATGGGTTTGAGTATTCACTCCTGCCCGTCTTTTCCAATCTGATTGTCCCCAATAGAGAGATGAGTCAGCTGATCGAAGAGATTCGGGCCCCTTATCAGGGGTGGTTGACGGAGGAGCTGGCAACAGCAGATCAGCTGCTCTATCGCAGGGGAAACTTTAATGGCACCTTTGATCAGCTGATCTGTGATGCCTTGAATACTCACTATGATTCCCAGGTCTCACTCTCTCCAGGCTTCCGTTGGGGAACCACGGTAATGGCGGGGCAGAAAATCACCATGGATAATCTGCTGGATCAGACCTGTATCACCTACCCAGAGACTTATGCGCGTGAAATGTCAGGCGAGGAGATCAAAAATATTCTGGAAGATGTCTGTGACAACCTCTTCAATGCAGACCCCTATTATCAGCAGGGGGGGGATATGGTTCGTGTCGGTGGGCTGGACTATGTTTGTGATCCCATGGCACCAATTGGGAGACGTATCAGTGAGATGACTCTGGACAGTGGAGAAAAAATTGAGGCTGGTAAGAGCTATAAAGTCTCCGGCTGGGCTACTGTGGGTTCTCAGGCTCCTGGGCCTGCGATCTGGGATGTTGTGGCAGGTTACCTGCGTGATCAAAAGGTAGCCTCCGTCAAAAAAATGAATGTTCCGGTATTGAAACACTCTGCGGGCAACCCAGGGATTGCCAACTATTCTGGCAAAATCATGAGCTAGGGAGCCTCTGAATAAGTCATGTACGATTGCCTCACGCCTATAGCGTCCAAAATCTTACAACATAACAATAAAACGCCAACCAAAGGAGTAACCATGAGTATGAAAGCGATAAAGAGGATAACCGGGGGGTGTCTGACCATCTCTCTGCTGGTCATCACGTCAACCTCTTCGGTCTATGCAGACCACGATAAACAGTGGACTATGGGGGGTGCCAAATCATCCAGTGGGGTCATTCGTAGCGGCACTGGAGAGGTGGTGAGGAGTGAGTCTAGCCTGCAAGAGGTGGCGAACATAGATAGAGTCATCCATGAGGCAGAAAAGGCGGTCAAAATGGCTCGCAAGGCGGGGTTTGAGTGGCGTGATTCAGGCAAGATTCTGAAACAGGCGGATAAGGCTGCTGCCGAGGGGAATGTGGAGAAGGCAATCTCCCTGGCGATGAGGGCAAAACAGCAAGGGGAGGCCGCTCTGGCTCAGGCTAAAACAGAGGCCAATGCGGGGCCGCGATTTGGTCAAATTATGGCCAAAATCGAGAGTGCTGAACGGTTGTTATCAGAGGCAAAGGTTGAAAATAAAAAAGCCGCTAAGATGGGATTTGAGTGGCGTGATACGGGCAAGATAATGAAACAGGCAGTAAAGGCGTCTGCAGATATGCACTATGACAAGGCGATAAAATTGGCAATGAGTGCAAAGAATCAGGCCATTGCTGCACAGGCTCAGGCCATTGAACAGCAGAATGCAGGACCACGATTTTAATAAGAAATAATAATAGTGATCAATGTTAAAGGAGAGGTAGAGAATGAAAATAGGTAAATTAATTACTTCAGGGGTTGCAGTGATCGGTTTTTCGATGACGATGGCCATAACCACAACCTCTATTGCTGAAGCAGCATCTAGTGTGGTTGACGAGGGTAAGTCTATCGCCTTCAATAAGAAAAAAGGAAACTGCCTTGCCTGTCATCGTATTGAGGGAGGACGTATGGCGGGTGATATCGCCCCCCCGATTCTGATGATGAAAATGCGCTACCCTAATAAAGAGGTACTACGTGCACAGATCTGGGATGCAACCGCATCAAATCCCGATACAGTGATGCCACCGTTTGGTCGCCACCATATTTTGAGTGAGTCAGAGGTCGACAAGGTGACGGAGTTCATTTACGGCCTATAAAATTATGAAGATTTGCACAAAACAGTCGTCCTAACAGGCTGACTGTAAGGTGGTATAAAAAAGTTATCAAAGGAGAGTTGAATGAAAACCAGGAAATTAAATGTTCTGATTGGATGGGGCGCTGCAGTGCTGATGATGGGAAGCGTAGCGGTTGAGGCTAGCCCGGAGAGAGATTTGAAGGCTTTTCAGACCTATTTTGTCGAGAAATTTCCGTTGACGAAATATTCAGACTTCAATAATGGGGTCTACTCTATTGATGAGAGCTTCCGGCAGCAGTGGGAGTCGATTGAGGAGTTTCCACCCTATGAGAGTTTTATGGAGATGGGAGAAGAGGAGTGGAATAAAGCCTTTGCTAATGGCGCCGGATATGCGAGCTGTTTTGGTGAGGATGTCTCAGCCATTCGGGGCTTCTATCCGCACTGGGATTCAAAACGTGAGCAGGTCGTGACTCTGGAGGGAGAGATCAACCGCTGCCGTAAAGATAATGGCGAAAAACCGTTGAAGTGGAAAGTAGGGACATTAGCCTACCTCTCTGCCTATATTGCCTACGAGGGGCGTGGGCAGAAAGTTGATGTGGTGATTCCGGATGATCCAAAGGCCGTGGCAGCTTATGAAGAGGGTAAACGCTTCTACTATGCCAAACGTGGACAGCTCAATCTTGCCTGTGCCGATTGTCATGTCTATCAGGCGGGACAACACATTCGGGCTGATCTGCTCTCTCCGTCATTGGGTCACACAACGGGTTTCCCTGTGTTTCGTGCAAAGTGGTCAGGAAAATCAAAATCAGGGGATGGCATGGGGACACTGCACCGCCGACTTGGGGGCTGTAATAAGCAGGTGCGTGCTAAACCCTTCAAGCCACAGAGTGAAGAGTATCGTAATCTGGAGTATTTCCTGAGCTATATGGGGAATGGCATGGAGTGGAATGGCCCCTCTTATCGCAAGTAGTTTTTATGTAGGCCATTGATAAAAAAGGTGTAGTGGCGGCAACGCCCTACACCTTTTTACATTTTGTAATAATCAGTAACAAGTATCATCGCTATAGTCACATAATGATAAGATCAGAGTCTGAATCATAGCCTAGAAATTAAAAGTACAAACCAATCCTGTGACTGACCATTTTCCTCGTTTTCTACATAAGGTTATGCTGCAGATATCCCTGCTGATACTACCTTTCAGTATCTTGGCGGATGTTGTAGAACCATCTCCACTGACTGTAGGGATCTACGATAACCCTCCTCAAGTATATCGCGATCAAAGTGGTACTCCCCAAGGCATCTATGTTGATTTATTGAGGGAGATCGCTCGTCTTGAGCAGTGGGATATTGACTTTGTTTGGGGGGATTGGTCGACCCAATTGGCTGCAGCTAAAGCTGGGAAATTAGACCTCATTACCTCTATTGCATACTCAAAAGAACGAGACCGCCTGTTGGATTATAGTCAAGAGTCAGTGGTCACTGTTTGGGGGCAGCTCTATCAAACGCCTGAGCTAGAGGTCCAGAATATTTTGGATCTGGAGCAACAGGAGATAGCAGTGATGAAGAATGGTTTCTATGGAAATCGACTGGCAGAGTTGTGTGTTCAGTTTGAGGTTCAGTGTAACTTCCTTCCTGTTTCCAGCTATCGCGATGCAATGCAGGCAGTTTCAGAGGGGAAAGCTGGTGTTGCAGTGATCAATAGCCTGTTTGGTTACGCCTTTGAACAGGATTTTTCCGTGAAACGCAGTTCTGTGATTTTTGACCCTTTGGGATTGCGGGTTGCAGCTACAGAGGGACGGCAGGCTACCATACTGGATACCATTGACCGCTATCTGAAGCGCTGGAAATCCGACAACAACTCTTTCTATCATAAGATATTTCTCAAGCATACTGGTGGGCCTATAGCTGCCCAGCCAAGTCTACCAAAATGGGTGCTGTGGACGGTAGGATCGATATTGCTGGTACTGATCGTCTGGTTTTTTACCCTGCGTTCGCAAAAGCAGGCGCTTGAAGAGTCTCAATCCCGCTTGCAGACAACGTTAGACTCTTCTATGGAAGGGATACTTCTTGTAGATTTACAAGGAAATATACTTGATTTTAATCGCAGTTTTGTGGAGATCTGGTGTCTCCCTGCAGAGCGAATGAGTACTATGAGTGGTGATGAAGCAATTGGCCTTGCTCTCACACAATTGAGCAATCCACAGCCGTTTATTGATAAAGTGAAGTCACTCTACACAGATATTGATGCTATCAGTAATGATGAGCAACAGTTTGTTGATGGACGAATTATTGCCCACCATACTCGCCCTTATAAGACGGGCAATCAAGTGCAAGGCAGGATCTGGAACTTCCTTGATGTTACTGATGAGAGGAAAGCAACGCTTGCTAAAGATG
>JABHIC010000218.1 GCA_018671205.1 Gammaproteobacteria bacterium | reverse complement strand
TTTTAGAGGTGCCCTTAATTTTCAGCTTAATATTCACTTAAGTTTTGATCCCCATAATGGAGTCCATACCCTTTGTATTCACCAACAAAAGATGGAGAAAATTATGTCCAATCCAACCAATGAGCCCGTAAAGTCCACCATCCGCTGGGGCACCCTCCTGACCATCCTGGCGCTTGCACTCTCACCAATCAGCATCGATTACCAGGGAGCCATTTACCTGACAACGGCAATGGCTGATGATGACGGGGATAGAGACGATGATGATGACAGTGGTGACGATGATAATGACCGAGACGAGCCGCACAATGAGATAGATGATGACGATAATGATAGCGATGAGCACCAGACGAGTGGGCACCAGGAATATGATGACGATGACAGTGAAGAGAGCTCAGATCACTCTACTGATGATTCAGCCTCCCATACAGAGGTAGAGAGCCACCACGATTCTAGCCACACCGATACAGAGACAGACACTGATCATGATGTCGATACTGACGAGGAGTTCACTACTCTCTCCATATCCACCGGTCAGGCCACCTATAACCCGGCAACAGCCTCTATCCATGTGCCCGCCCTTGATTATGAGTCACTATTTGGCACGACCGTCTACTCCTTTGATATGCAGCAAGAGATACTCGGTAACTCCTCCAGCTTTGTAATTAACCAACGCTCTATTCGCCTGCAAGATGATACCGTTACGGCAGCACATTCAACCTTATCCAATGGTGTCCTCACAATTCCTGCTGTAGAGGTACCGACAGTGGCGGGGACAATAATTTACTGGTTATCCATGCAGAATTCAGCGACTGCCCCTTACAGCTTTGAGCTGGTAAATTACGGGATCATTGAGTAGATCAACACTAACCCTTTAGGGCACCGCTGAAAACAGATATTCAGCGGTGCCCTAAAGGGTTAGAATAGAGACTATTCAACCGGAGAGCAGCGATGTCAAAAAAGAGTAAGGTGCCGTACAACAGAGCATTGAAGAGGGTCGTCGGAGCCGTTGCAGGGGTATCCCTATTGGTGGGTGGTGCCGTGATCAGCAACAAGAGCGTAGAGGCGGCAGATCTGGTGGTCTATAAAAGCCCCTCTTGTGGATGCTGTGGTGCATGGGTAGAGCATCTGAAAGAGAGTGGTCTCTCGGTTGAGGTGAATAACCGGCAAGATATGAATCAGGTAAAGTCTGAACTGGGTATCCCCCAACACCTTCGATCCTGCCATACGGCAAAGGCGGGGAAGTATGTAATCGAGGGGCATGTACCCGCTGACCTGATTGCCAAAATGTTGAAAGAGAAGCCCGCAATCAAGGGGCTTACTGTCCCTGGAATGCCGATGGGTTCACCGGGTATGGAGGGGCCAAGAAGCGACCCTTACGACATACTGGCCATTCAAAAGAGTGGGGGCACCCAGATCTACGCCAGCAGAAACCAGTAGAGGAAGGTAACGATTCAGCTTGCAACTCAAAAGATATCGGAGTCTGCCATATTGTAATAGAAGTTCTGATCGATCCACTCACTGCTAATATCCGGGTGATAACTACGAAAGACCGGCACCATATCATCCGGGGTATGCGCCTCCCGGAACCCTAGCTGACGAAATAGCAGAAGCTCCAGAGAGGCCGAAGAGAACCATGTATCGACCTGTTTAACTCCAATACCCGATAACTTTTGACATACTTGCCCCCAAAAGTTGGCTGCCTCACCGGATCGGTTGTCAGGAAAATGGAAGTCCACCAGATAAGCGCTGGAGTGGTCGACCGATAACACAACATAACCATCGATACGGTCTGAAAGAAATTGTGAATAGCCCCAGATCTGATAATGCCGGTTTGGGTGCTCAATAAATCGCCAGTTCAGGAATTTGGCGTCATGGACGACTGCGAGCTTATATCGCTTCGACTGCTGCAACCATAACGGGTCAAAACAGTCCCCAAATCGCTCAATGACTCCTACCTCCCCCAGTGGCTGGGACTCATAAGTGCTCTGCTGAGCGCTGACTCTACAACGAAGATAGTGCCAACGGCTGAATGGACGATGGCCCATAAAGAGTCTACCCAGGCGATAATGCCGCTGAGAGGGAAAACCATATTGAATGGCACTCTCTCCCGCTCCCGCCCCTGCCCACTGCTTGACAAACTGGTTAAAGGTCTCCACCACCACCCCCCCTCTTCGTCCCCCATGACGAAATTTTTGGACACTGAAAGTGTCCATATTATGACCAACAAATAACGCCCCTCTTTCGGAACAGGCTTGATGCAGGGT
>JABHIC010000217.1 GCA_018671205.1 Gammaproteobacteria bacterium | reverse complement strand
CAGGCGGTTTCAGCCCGAACTGCCCTGGATAGCTATCTCCGATATCGCTATATCCTGCAAGGGATTGTGGATGACCTGAATCACCATGTTCTGGTGAATGAGAATACAGTATTTGATGAGCTCAATAAGTTCAGTCGTCATCTGCTGTACCAATTTTCATACTACTATACGCGGATGTATTCTGCGGTGAGTGAGAGGCTGATTCCGGAGGTGATCTACTATCTGCATGGAAAAAATATATCCAGCATGACATTGGTTGACCGTATCCATACGATTGAGCAGCTGGCGTGGACCGAGAGTGGTGAAAACAGTATCAATGGCTATGCGGTTCGTGACAAATTGGTACAGTTCTATTCTCGATATGCCGAGCTTTGCACGGAGCAACTACACGCCTCTGTTCTCTCTATAACCACACTGTTTGAACTCATTGATGATCTCGAAAAAGGGATCTATTCCCGTTGATGGGATCACTCGGTTTCAGGTAACTGTCCATAGAATTGGCTGGTTGGCACGGAAAGGGACGAGGGAGGCCTCAGCAAAGGGCAGCTCTGATGGTACCGTCCACGCCGCTCTTTCTAGCGTGATTTTCTCACTGCTTCGGGGGAGACCATAGAAGTCAGCACCATAGAAGCTGGCAAACCCCTCCAGTTTATCCAGCGCGGCAGCGTTATCAAAGGCCTCTGCATAGAGCTCAATCGCCGCGTGTGCGGTATAGATACCGGCACAACCGCAGCTGCTCTCTTTGGCATGACGGGGGTGGGGGGCGCTGTCGGTACCCAGAAAGAATTTAGGGTTACCGCTGGTCGCGGCCCTCACCAGGGCGAGGCGATGTTGCTCCCGTTTGAGTACCGGCAGACAGTAGTAGTGGGGGTGCATCCCTCCCTGGAACATTGCGTTACGGTTCATTAACAGGTGGTGGGCGGTGATGGTGGCAGCGATATTTTCCGCAGCCTGTTCGACGAAGCGGACGCCATCCTCGGTGGTGATGTGCTCAAATACCAGCTGCAGGGTGGGGATCTTTTGCGTCAGTGGCACTAATACCTGATCAATAAAGCGCGCCTCACGGTCAAACAGGTCAACCTCTGGCTGGGTCACCTCGCCATGTACCAACAGGGGGATTCCAGCCTCGGCCATCGCCTCCAGGGTAGGGTAGATGTGGCTCACATCCGTCACCCCGGAGTCGGAGTTGGTGGTTGCTCCGGCAGGATAGAGCTTGGCCGCCGTAATCAGACCACTCTCTTTTGCCCGATAGATCTCCTCTGCCGGGGTGTTATCGGTGAGGTAGAGTGTCATCAGTGGCTGAAAATGGCTCTCCTCTGGCAGGGCAGCCATAATTCGTTGTCGATACTGCAGCGCTTGCCGGGTGGTGGTGACGGGTGGCGTCAGGTTGGGCATGATGATGGCGCGCCCAAAGCGCTCCGCACTATCGGCAACCACAGCCTGCATGGCAACCCCATCACGTAGATGGAGGTGCCAGTCGTCGGGGCGGGTGAGGGTGATTGAATCGCTCATAAATAGTGCTCTTGTCGGAGTAGTGGGGGGGATCATGTCATAAATAGTTGTGGTTTTCGCCCCTTCTGTTGGGGGCCGCGCTAAAAATTTACTTTTTCACTATTTGCTGCATCAGCGCCCTGTTCGAATCCTCATCTACTCGTATCTACACTGTGGCTTTCCGTGCGCAGCTTTTAGAGTTATCCTAGCTTCAAATAGGGTATAGCTGCTGACCATTCGGGGCAGCGTTGTGCCAACCGCTTAAATTATTAACGATAGTGTGTCGTAAGGAAAAAGTATGTCTGAGAGAAATGATCAGGATCCCCAGGAGACTCGGGAGTGGCTCGATGCATTGGAGTCGGTAATCGAATTTGAGGGGACCGATCGAGCCCACTTCCTGATTGAGAAGATGATGGATTATGCGCGGCGCTGTGGGGTGCATCTTCCCTATAGCTCAAATACAGCCTATGTGAATACCATTCCGGTGACCCAGCAGGAGCTTATTCCGGGGAACCAGTCGATTGAGCATAAATTACGCTCTTATATCCGCTGGAATGCGAT
>JABHIC010000216.1 GCA_018671205.1 Gammaproteobacteria bacterium | reverse complement strand
CGCACACTGTCTGGAGAGCACTCAACCATGCCAATTTACCACGCTCAGTGATCCGGTATTCTGTAACTCGCTCTGTATGGTCACTATCCAGTGCGGCGAGAACCACCATGCCATTCTCATTTTGAAAACGCCTAAAATCATGGATACAACCCTGCTTCGGCTTACCCCCTTTGGAAAGGTATTTATCGAGGGAGAGGAGCCAGAGAGTCTATTCAGTGCAGAACGTCAGCTACTGCGCAAGAACGGGGTCAAGGTGCCCGTACAAATTTCCGGATCCCTGCTGGAAAACAGCAGTCACAGCCCGATTGATGGGGCAATACTCGTCATTCATGACCTGCGCAGCCGCATTGCCGCAGAGCAGGATCGGGCCGAACAGGCCAACCGGCTGGCCTATCAGGAGGGGCTCGCTGAAATGTCGGCCAATGTACTCCACAATATCGGTAACGCCATCTCTGGGATGAATGGACGTGCCGAGATCATCCATAACAGTGCCAAAAGCCTGCTCAAGGTTGAGACACAGCTGCAACATGCAACCTCCATCACCGACCTTGACAAACTTCATCGCGGAATCGGCAAACTGTCTCAGCTAATGGGGGAACTGATCCGGGACGACCTGGAGGTCAGCAGTCAGGCCATCAACCATGGCATTCACCATATCAGTGAGATTCTGGCCATTCAACAGGAGCTGGCTCATGGTGGCACCAATATCCATACCACCTTCCCGCTGAATGAGACCCTGAAAAAGTTGCTCACCATGCATCAGGACAGTAACCGGAAATACCAGATTCAGGTTACACTTCAACTGGATGAGCAGATTGGTGAGGTCACGCTGCCCAAAAACCAGTTTGTACAGGTGATCGACAACCTGCTCAAAAATGGTCGAGAGTCGATCTCTCAACGACGCAAGAGATCGGCAGGAGGGGGCGGAGAAATCCTGATTGAGACCCTGCTACTGAATAAGCAGGAGTTCCGCCTCACGGTCAGGGATGATGGGGTTGGTATTGAACCAAGCCAGCTAACAGAGATCTTCCAGCGTGGCGTCACCAGCAAGGAGACGGGGTCGGGGATCGGCCTCCACTCCGTATCCACTTTTGTGGGCTCTCTTGAAGGCACCATTGAGGCCCATAGTGAAGGGGTCAATCAGGGCGCTGCCCTTGTGATAACATTGCCGCTTGAGGCCGTCCGATAAGGAGTAACAGTCATGTCCGAAATATCCTGCAGAATACTGGCGGTTGATGATGAGCCTGAGGTGCGTGTCAGTTACCAACACGCGCTCAATGGCCGGGAACGCTCGATACTCTCCGAGATTGACAACGCCTTTGCAGAGGAAGATCAAGAAGAGGAGGAAGAGAGTGAGCTCTCTGCCACAGAAAAACCCGACCAATACCAGTTCAACCTGACCGTTGCCGACCAGGGCGAGATGGCCATCGAACTGGTAACCGTTGCACTCAACGAGGGGGCCCCCTACCGGGTCGCATTTCTCGATATGCGGATGCCGCCCGGAATCGATGGGCTAGAGACCGCCAAGGCACTTCGTGCGTTGGATGATCGTATCTATATTGTTTTTGTCACCGCCTATTCAGACCGTCCCGCCGGAGACCTGGATGCTGCGATGGAACATGACATCCTGCTGCTGAGAAAACCCTTTGTCAGTGAAGAGATCTTCCAACTGGCGCGCAGCCTCAGCCGTAGCTGGCAGAATGATCGTGATCTGGAGCTGGCACTAGAGCAGACCCGGCAGGCCAATCGAGCCAAGGATCAGTTCCTCGCCGCGATGAGCCACGAATTCAGAACCCCGCTCAGCAGTATGCTCGGCAACAGTGAACTACTCTCCGAGAGCGGCCTCACCCCACCACAACAACAGCTCATCAACACCATTGATGCCTCTGGAAAACAGCTTCTGCACCGCATCAATGACGTACTCGATGCCACCAAAATAGAGTCCGGCAGACTGGATATCCACCCCACCCCCTTTCAGCTGGAGCAACTGCTGAATGAGCTAAAACAGATCTATACCCCTCTTGCTCAGCAGTCTGACCTTACCCTTCATCTCGACTACCAGCTCCCCTCTGGGGGGCATCGGGTAGGAGACCCTGATCGACTGACACAGATCCTCTCTAATCTACTGGGTAATGCGATCAAATTCAGTAGCGAGGGTTCGGTATCTATCCGCGTAACGGAACGCCCCTCCGGTGAGATACGTTTCATGGTTGAGGATCATGGCATTGGTATGTCGGAACAGATGCTCAGCAGCGCATTCCACCCCTTTGAGCAGGGTGACCAGAGCCTCTCCCGAAGCTATGGAGGGATTGGAATGGGGCTCCATATCTCACTCCAGTTGGCCGAAAAGATGGGCGGGACACTGACCGCCGAGAGCCAGGAGGGCCAGGGCTCCCGTTTCCAACTCACCCTGCCACTGAGCAGACAGAACAGTCCGACTCCGGTTGTCCCCTCCCCACCACCGGAGCAATTTGAGGGAAAGATTCTTATTGTTGAGGATACCACGGTAATGCAGCGCTTGATCCAAAGTCTGCTCAATCGCTGGGGGCTGGAGAGCGCCATCGCAGCCAATGGTCAGGAGGGGGTCGAGTATGCACTTGGCGGGAATTTTGATCTGATTCTGATGGATATGCAGATGCCTGTCATGGGGGGTATAGAGGCGACCCGACTGCTCAGACAGGTGGGCTACACCGCGCCCATCATCGCACTAACCGCCAACCTCACCGATCAACATCGCCAACAGTTCTTCGCTGCCGGTGGGGATGAGTTCCAGACCAAACCGATCAACCGCAATCAGCTCAAGCAGGCACTACACAAATATCTGCAGCAGACCCAAAAAGAGCCCGCAGAGATTCAACAGCCAGAGGAGCCCCTGCTTAGCCAGGAGCTGATCCAGCTCTTTAAACAGCGAGCCATCACCTTTCGCACGGAGTTGATTGAGGCACACCAGCAGGGGCAACTGCAGCAGGTTCACAGCGCTGCTCATACGTTGAAGGGGACAGGAGCCACCTTCGGCTACCCTGAACTAACCCGCCTGGGTCAGGCCGTGTGTGATGCCATTGATGCGGGGGACGAGGCTCAAACGGCTGAACAGGTGCCACAACTGATTGCAGAGATGGAGCGGGTCATCGCCGACTAAGGGCTCTGGTACTCTCGTTTAATACTCTTGTTTAGTACTGCCGGACAGTCACCTTATCGGCTAGAGTAACGGGGCAGCCCGGTAAACTCCAGACCACTCATCCCCCCTACCTCGGTCAACTGGTGGATAATTCCCCACTGTACAGGTGGGAAGTGGTTGCCAAAGCGCAGCGCCGCCTTTCTCCGTAGTTTGGCGGCTGCGGTCTCACGGGTAAAGAGGCGGACAATGGCATTGGTCCCATGGTAGATGGGGCGGCTGGCCCACTGCTGCTGCCGTTCATACGCTTCCAGTACCGTCTGACCATAGAAGGGCCTCCCCTCCCGGATCGCCTGCTTCATCTCACTTGCCAGGGTCTGTTGCCCCCGCAACCCCAGATTGTAACCATGCGCGGTCACCGGGTGCATCCCCACTGCGGCATCCCCCAGCAGCGCATAACGGGTAGATACCATGCGTGTGGCATGAACCGCAACCAGTGGATAGGCGTAACGCTCGCCAACCAGCTCCATCTTGCCAAAGCGCCCCCCCAGCCCCTCCT
>JABHIC010000215.1 GCA_018671205.1 Gammaproteobacteria bacterium | reverse complement strand
TGAATCTTGGCGGTATGGTCCTGCTCTTTTCTAATCAAGTCGCGAACGTAGTCGCTGACATTGCTGTAGCGCCCTAGAGAGGTGGCTTGCTGTTCAACCCAGCTCTTCATAGCGTCGGGCAGTGAGATATTCATAGTTGCCATAGTGTTAACTCCTTTTTGGCATATTTTAGCATTATTTGCCATGATTACAGGTAAGGGGGTAGGACTGTTAGCGTTGGACCAATAATGCGTATGTTTGTCGCTTCTCATAGTAGTTGAGATAGCTAATGCTGTATCGCTCTTCAGGCGACAGGAAGATATGCCCATCCAGACATTTAGAAGGATGCAGCATACTGCACTGCGGCCCTTCGAACAGGCCATTCACCGCTTGTAGCAGTAGTCCATGATTTCGTTGAACCCCACTTCTTCACGCGCCAGCCTCATCCCCAATTCGTTCAGGTGTGTAACACAGGGTAATTCATCAGTTCCTGATATTTTAATTGAGAATTCGGCTTTGTAACCTTTGCCAACCCTCGAGACTTCATCGCTGAGCTGGTTCAATATATTATCTCTTAGCAAGAGCTGGTTTCGTCGGAAGCGGATCAGTCGATGACAGTCGAAGAAATCTGAGCGCTTTGACGAATCATACTTTCTACCGTTCCAGCCGGTACTTCGCGTGGCTCGATATAAAACGTGCTCTTGTGTATCTTTCCACACATGGAAATCAAAATGGTTGGTAGGATTCGGGTTTTCGTGCGTGGTCTGAGGGTGGAGATTCGCTATCTCATATTGGTGCTTGTCAAGGACGGCCAAAGTTCTGTTCTGTGCGGATAGTATGTGTTTGATTGATGCGGGCATGTTGAAGCGCATTACTTTGGCCGCATCCAATATACGTATTTCTCTCGGAAGTTCCTCGTCATCTCGATCCCAATGCCTTTCCCTGCGTTTTGGAACCCACTGAACATGCGTACCAAAGAGACGCAAAACACCGCTTGGGCTGAACGAAGCTATGTGGATTTCTTCCTGTTCTCTATTGTCATGAAGGAAATAGTACGCTCTTCCAAACCAAATTAGCGACTGAGCTATTTCCTCCACCAACTTACATATTGTTCCGTCAACTGGATGTGGTGCGTGTCTCGTCCTTACGTTGCCAAGTATTTTTTGCATGAGTTCATCGTCATTCGACACGATCTCAAATAGGTTGCCGCTTTGGTGATTTGTCGAGTAGAACAACCTCGCAAAATCCTCATCAAACATCCGGCGATTGAAGTCTGGCTTCTTCCGTTCGCGCTTGACGAAGAGGCTATCAACTAATTTAATTTGTTCATCGTGAAAGTGATGTTGGAGCAAAGGTTCAGTCCTATGAATTTTCATGCTGTACCTCTTCACTGTCTTCACGCAGTCTGCGAGCTAGGGAAGTGATGTGGTGATCGATCTCAAAGTCAATTGACTCGAGTTGCGGCACAACTTGTATTGCAAAAAATAGATGAGACGCATCAGAATGTGACCTTAGAAACTCTCTGACAATTTCATGTGGGTGCTGCTCCCCGCGCCCCATACTCATTTGCTCCTTAAATCCATCATTTCTTGCACGTTGTTCGAACGACATTTTCCAGTTAATTCTGATTAGACTACGCGGTGATGCGCTCATGCTAAAGCTATGCGGGTTTGAAAGTAGCACCATTCGTTTTAGGTATGGTTGCTTGTCGGAAACATACTCAATCCAAGTATCAAATTTGGTAAGGGCACTCTCAGGCAACTTCTCATTGTCGAAGTATGCTCCGTATAGGATGGCAAAGCCTAAAATTGACGCCAAATCATTGATTACAGTTGAAATGAGATGAAGCCTGAACTCATTATTAATATCGAGTGAGGGATCTGTAAACTTCGAATCTATCGCCAGAAAAGCAAGGGATGTGAACATCGGGAGAACCTTGTTCAGCTTGTTTTCATCGTTTTGTTCAAGTGCGCTTATGCATGCTTCAGCCAGTTCAAAGTAAATTTGCCCAAAATGATCCGGAAGTTCATTATTGTGTTTTGGCTCGAAGATATGCCCAACCATGGCTGCATTGCCGAGCATAGCAATTGCATCATCTCGCACAGAAAAAAGCTGTTTGGACATCTCAGCAATGTTGATCTCACGCAGTGTGTACTGCTCTTCGGTGTAGTGTTCATACTCCTGATAACGGTCCATGAGCTGGGTGAGATCATCAAACCAATGTGGTAATTTCCAGTAGCTATGTAAGCTTGCTAGAACAACCTGAGTTGCGGCCTCTGGCATATTCAGCTTTGCCAGTGAGTCCACAAAATCTAAAATCATATTTTTGTAGAAGTCGCATACCGCAGGCAAGACTTTTGCGTAGTGCAGCAGCAGCTTTTGGACCGCCAACTGTTGGACGTATTTTGGCTTGGAGAGGCGTTGTCCCTCGATCTCTTGCTCAAACTCAATGCGTTCGACGATGAAGGCAAGTTCAACTTGCAGAAAGGCAGGTAGACAGCGCAGGGATTTCTCGCTCCACGCGTCTGTCTCAAAGAACCGCTTCAGCTCTTTCTCAAAGGTTATCATTCTGCGTAAAGTTTCTAAGCAGAGGTTGCTCCCCAGTGCAACCCACGTGTCTGCTATGCCAATTTTTATCTTTGCTGATTCTTCATTCGTTACAGCGACCGATGAGGAAAAAGCCTGTTCAATAATCTCTTTAAATCTTTTGATCTCTAGCATACCGACGTCGAACTGAAACTGTTCTGCATACGCTGAAATACGGGTAGAGAAGTGACCGATGAGTTTCAATGCGAGATTGAAGTCACCGACTTGGAATGCAAGTTCAATATGGCCTGACAATCTGTCCACGATCTCGTTTTCAAGCCATTGGTGATCTGGGATTTCCTCAACCAGCTCTTGCTGACTGCTCATTTGCATTGCTACTGATGTCACACTGTCATCAGCTAAAAACCACTGTTTGTACTTGCTTCGTCTCGGAAACCAATAACTTTTTTGGTCGATTGTGTGTTTCTTCTGGAGGTAGTGCAGCAGCAAGGCTGTATAGTCATTGCTCAGTACAGGTAGGTTGTCTTCCAACCTCTCTTTGTCCTTCCTGACACGGTCATCAATGTAGGAAAGCTGCTCAAGGGCCTGTTGCGCCGCACTGGAGTGATAGTTGGCTAAAGAGATTGAGTTCCGAGGGTTTGCTGCACCTTCGATATGATGAGCAATGCTAGGAAGTATCTCACTGCGAACCAACAGATTGAGGTCAAAGAAATTGAACAGCCTCTGACCCAACGGAAACAATGCTAAAGCGCTAAACAAAGTTAAAATCGTACCGACAACATAAACGAACAGACCGGGTTCGAACCCAAATAAAGGTAAGGCCGTTGCTGCTAAACAGAAAATTGCTGCAAGCACTAAAACCCGAGAATACACGCTCCCCACCTGTTCGTTGGTGAGCATTTGAATGATATCCCTGCGCAGTCTAGTGTAGCCGGCGCTCAGTATTATGCCAATTGTGGCAAAATAGATCGAGAATATCGTGGTGAGTAGTTGAGCGTACAACCTGAGCTGATCGATATTAAAATCTTTGTCGTCTGCACTCAGTGGTGGAAGCCAAGATAGGTTGCTTTCGATATAACCTTCAACGAAATATAGTGCTGCCAAAGCAAAAATGACCCAAAAAAGGCTTTTCACCCCGATCCATGTGAAAGAGCCTAAAATGTGTGCGCTTGCCTTTGCTTTGGTGACTGAGGTGCTCCTCTTGTACGCACTATGCTCGAAGACAAAACCAATCTTTCCTAGCCATGTTCGGAACTTCCAAAACCAAGACTTGGAACTTGCCCAGATTTTCAACTGATTAATCAAAAGTGCTCACTCTCAATGCTTACTACTCACATATAGTTGGGTCTGATCATCCAATTGCGAAATTGTGGAACCATGATCATGCTGTAAGTGTTACAGAATTTTCAATAGTTTGAAAGCCATTTTTCTTCAAACCTTCAAGCAATGAAACGACTTCTGAATGATCGCCTAAAGTTTGCTCAGCTGCATTGCATCAGCAGTTAACGTACGCCATTTAGCTGATAGTGAAAGTTTAGATGCGACAACTGGATGCCCGTGTATAAAGTGTGAGCTGGGCTTGCTCCTAGCCAAATTCAGCGTCCTATAGACTTAGGACAATAAGTAGCTAGGTGCATGGAGCTACTGATGGTATCGCGACCTTTTCCGTGTCAGAAGATATCTTGAAAATGGGCTATCTCACGGCTGTATCTGACTCAAAGCAGTTGCCAGAGATAATGAGCATATAATGGAAATCACTTGTTAGTCAGCACTGCGTAGCTGTTTCAGGAAGGGGGTCTCTTTGTGGCTGGTAATCAGTAATTTTTCGGTTGATCGGGTCATGGCTACATAGAGCAGTTTCGCCTCAGCTGCAGCTTCAGTATGCCTGCCGGGCATATAACCGACTCCGGAGACCGCCATTAAAGGAAATTCGAGCCCTTTGCAGCTGTGCATGGTCATCAGTTTGACGTTCTCTCCGCTGGGTTTGAACTGTTTTTTGGCCTGCTGGTCCCCCAGCCACTGGCAGGGGACCGCTTCATCGGCAAGGTACTGGTTGAGCTTCTCACCCATCCAACTACTTCTGTAGGTCACACACATATCGGACCAGGGTGTTTCTTGCCGATCATGAATCTGCCTCAGGATGCGAGCGATGTATCGTCCCTCGTTTTCGTAGTTACTGAACACTTTCACGACCGGTGGTGGGCCGTGACGTCCGATGGATTCGGGTTCTACGATCGGAAGATGGTCCTCATCGGCTGTTTCATGGTTAAGGTATTGGCTTGCAAACCGGTAGGCAAAGAGGAGGATCTCTTCGGTGTTTCTGTAGTTGAGTTTCAGTAGTGTGGTCCTCCCCCGTGCCTGTACACTGACACTGGAGAGGCTGAAGTTGAGGTGGCTTTTGTTATTGTAGATAGACTGGGCATCATCATAGAGCAAGAGAAGGGAATTGGTCTCCTCATCGACCATGTTGACCACCAGCTTGAGCCACTCGGGCTCAAAGTCATGCCCCTCATCAATCATGATGGCACCGTATTGCCCTTTGGGGATCATGCCTTGTTCACTGGCACTGATCACGGCCTCAACCATTCGCTCAAAGTAATGCTCCCCTGGGGGAGGGGAAGGGATATGGTAGCTGCGCATCTGTTGACCACACCACTCATGAAAGTGATATACCTGTACCTTGTTATGGATCCCACGCTCCTCCAACAGTGTGCGGAGTCTTGCAGCCAAAGTGATGTTGTAGCAGAGCACCAGAATTGGCTTGTGCAGTAGTTTGGCTAGGTAGAGGCAGCGGTAGCCGAGGATAAGTGTTTTACCTGATCCAGCGACGCCATGGATGACACGATGTCCTTCACCAAGGCTTCTGGCTAATAGCTCTTGCTGGGTGTCCATCACTTTGATCATGTCTGGGAGAAGAGTTTCGATGCTCTCCTCATCGGGCTCTTCAAACAGCAGACTCTCTTGCCCACTGCTGATGCGAACCTCTGGAAAGAGGTGCCAACGGATTCGGTCAATCTGCGGGAGTGTGAGCGGGGTTGTAAACTGGAAGTTGAACATGTCCCAGAGCTTTTTTTGAAACTCCTCGGGGTCGGCACGTTCTACCATCTCATCTTTGCAGAGTGTCTGGTGTGCGGGCAGCACCTCCCCCAGATCGGTGCTGTTGAACTGTCTGCGGGTGATGTTACTGAGCACGACACCAAAGCCGTAGGGCATGGCCAGGTGTCCTTTATAGCGACCGGATGGAGTGGTCAGCTGAGGGTCTCTCTGTAGTCGGTTGACCAGTAGGTAGGCGCATTGGCGCACCTGCTCGATGGGGTTGCTGACAGTTTTGTGCCCCTGTGTGGTATGGATGGTGGCAGAGACCTTGTCAATTTTGATGAGAGTGTCGAGCTTCCAGTCTTTGACCTCCAGCAGCAATAATCCCCTTAATGGATGAAGCAGGATGAAGTCGGAGTAGCGTGCTCTTTTGCCTACGGGCAACTCATACCAACAGAGGTAGTCCTCCTCAAGATGGCTGGCCAGTCGTTGGGCAAAGCGTCTCTCTCCGGATTGCATACGTCCAGCACAGCTGTTGTAGGAGGGAATGAGAGTCGCCATTGTGAGTAATCATGCATGAGTTGGCGATGGATCTGCAACTGTGGTCGATAATCGTGGAGGCTGATGCAGTGGCGTATGATGGTTGATCAGAATAGAGTAGATGAGTTGAGGGTATTGAATATGGGGCGTAAGGAGAGTTTGATCGAGCTGGGTGCAGAGCGGCTTGCAGAGGAGTTGTTGTCTCTGGCAAACCATTTTGAGCAGGTAGATGAACGGATTGATTACATCACAACGTCTAGAGCGCAGAATTTAGTCCGGTTCAAGGGGCAGCTGGATGCACTGATTGAGGAGGGTGGGTTCTATGACTGGCGGGAGGTGAGTCAGTTTGCAGATCGGCTCAGTCAGTTACTGGATAATTTGAGAGAGTCAGTTGAAGACCCCTGTGAGGGGATTCGTTGGGTAGCCTACTTCTACGAGAAGGATGGGGAGGTGATGGAGTCGTGTGATGACTCGGGGGGGGATGTCGGGATGGTGTTTATGGTCGATGCGAGGGATCTCTTCGTCGAGTTTGCGCAGGCTTGTAAGAACCAGGAGTTTACGGCACAGACGCTGTTGGAGTTAGCACGTCAGGATGAGTATGGTGTTCGTCATGATCTGATTGATGTGGCCGGTCGTGTGCTCTCTGCACCCTGGATGCGTTGGATGGTTGAGAAGCTGCAGATGATCATAGAGGAAGATGGAGAGGGTTGGGCGGCCTCTCAGGCCCCTTTTCAACTGCAGTCGTTGGCTAGACAGTTGGAAGATGCCCCACTGTTTGAGGCAACGTGCCGACTGCAACCCCTCTCTTTTAACCGTTGTCTTGAGATCGCTAAAGTCTACCTTCAGTGTGCAGAGGTTGAGCAGGCGGAGAGTTGGGTAGAGCGTGCAGAGAGAGAGTTCTCCTCAGCCAACGGTTTTCGCTCCAGTGAGTACCAATCGATTCGCAAAGAGATCTACCATCTGCAGGGCAATGTAGAGGAGGAGGGGAGGGTGGCGTGGGAGATCTTCCGGAGTAGCCGATCAGTTGCTGCATTGGATCTGCTGCTTGAGACTCTGGGGGAGGGAGAAAGAGAGGCGGTCATTGCCGGGGAGTGTGAACAGATTATCGAGAGTACGACAGAGCGGTTGGTGGAGAGTGATCTCTCTTTTCTGTTGGAGTTGGAAAAGATAGAGTGGGCAGAGCGGTATCTGTTGGCGCGTGCGGCACAGCTGAAGGAGGTCTATTATGTGTTTTTGACGGCGTGGGTGGAGCCGCTTAAAGGAAGACCTGTGATTGCATCGCTGATCTATCGTGCATTGCTGGATGATATTCTGGAGCGGGGCTATACCAAGGCGTACCACCATGGAGTGGATTATTGGATGGTGCTACAGCAGCTTTCGCATAAAGTGGAATCGTGGGCACCCTACCGGACGCATGTCGAGTATCAACGGGGTGTTGAGAAGAGGCATGGCCGTAAGAGAAGTTTCTGGGGGCAGGTGGCGCAGCGGCACGCTTAAATCGGTAGTGAGTGCTGGGTTATTAGAGGCGTGGTGTAGAGGTATGATGGAGATATGAAAATAGAGTGGAGCAGCTATGCAGGTGATTGAGGAGAGGGTTGCCGGTATCGTTAGCCGTGTCACCTTCCACAGTGAAAGTACCGGATGGTCTGTACTACGTATCAACCCGTTCAACAGCCCTGAGAGTCTGGTCACGGTTACGGTGCACCAGACTAAGGTATTTGCCGGTGCCACGATGGAGTTTGTGGGGCGGTGGACCGACCATCCCAAATTCGGTCGCCAATTTGAGGCAGAGAAGGCCACTGAAAAGAAGCCAGCCACCGCTGCAGCACTAGAGAAGTACCTTGGCTCTGGGTTGATCAAAGGGGTGGGGCCCAAGACCGCAAAACGGATTGTAAAACACTTTGCTGCTGATACCCTCAATGTCTTTGAGGGTGAGATTGAGCGTCTGGTTGAGGTGCCCGGCATCGCTACTAAAAAGCTTAAAAGTATCGAAAAAGCGTGGAGTGAACACAAGGCAATTCGTGAGGTGATGATGTTTCTCCAAGGGCACGGCATCTCCACCCTGTTTGCTGTGCGTATCTACAAAGAGTACGGGGATCGTGCGATTGAGCTGGTGATGGAAGACCCCTACCGCCTCGCACTGGACTTCTTTGGAATCGGATTCTTCTCTGCGGACAAAGTAGCACTCTCCATTGGGTTGGCCAGAGATAGCCAACAGCGGATTATTGCGGCGATACGTCATCTGCTATCCGCCAGTCGAGAGCAGGGACACTGTTACCTGACGGTAGAGCAGATCCAGCAGCAGGTGGATGAATTGCTAGAGATGGAGTTGGGTCCCCTGCTAGAGCACTATCTGCAGCTGATGGAGCAGGAGAATCATCTGAGATTACGCACCCTTGTCATACCACCTACAGGGGCGGAGGCGGAGGCACAGCAACAGAGCCAGCGCTGCTACTACTCCAAGAGCCTCTACTACGATGAGGAGACGGTAGCGCATCGTGTAGTCGAGATGACCTTTCCGGTTGAGGTAGAGGGGGAGCGAGTCTCTCAGTGGGTTGACCGCTACTGCAAGGCGAAATCGGTCCGCCTCAGCAGAGAACAAGCCAAAGCAGTGGTGGGTGTGGTACAGCACCAATTCTCAATTTTGACTGGGGGGCCGGGGTGTGGAAAGACCACCACCACACTGGTGATCGTGCGTCTGCTAGAGGCGATGAAGCTGCGTGTACTGCTGGCAGCTCCAACCGGACGTGCGGCACAGCGAATGGGGGAAGTGATCGAGCGAGAGGCGAAGACACTCCATCGACTGCTGGAGTGGAAGGCGGGTCAATTTAACAAGAACGAAGAGGACCCTCTGAAGGCGGATTTTCTGATTGTGGATGAGTGCTCCATGCTTGATATCAGTATGAGTGCCTCTCTACTCAAAGCATTACCCCATGACTGCCAACTGCTCTTTATCGGAGATCCTGACCAGCTCCCCTCGGTCGGTGCAGGCAATGTACTGCGTGACCTGATCCACTCCTCTACCATACCGGTGTTTCGACTGACTGAGGTATTCCGTCAGGCACAAGAGTCTCTGATCATCCAGTCGGCCCACAAGATCAATAGAGGGGAGATCCCCTACATCAGCTCCCCCTTCAACAAGCCGGAGAGTTGGAAGGAAGAGGATTGCCTCTTTATCGATTCTGATGAGGCGACCCAAGACCAGATCCGTTTTGTAAGCCGGGTGAAGCAGACTTTGGGGTGGCAACAGGCAGAGCTAGAGGCGCTGACAGAGAGTAGCCCCTACACCTTCCGCATAGAGGAGCCACTGGCCCCATACCAGCCAGAGTTTGAAGTGCCTAAAAAGTTTCAGCATGTGAACCTGCAAGAGGTGGCCGCATCCTATGGTGCGGTGGATGAGCTGAAGTCTGTGCTGAAAAAGGTACACCCCTGGTCCTCACTTCACTACGGACTCTCTGCAGTCGACGTGGTGGTCAAACTCTATCTTCAGTGGATTCCAAAATACCAGGGGGAGGGAGGGGAGATTCAAGTTCTCTCCCCAATGACCAGAGGGACACTCGGTACCGGTAATCTTAACCGAGTGATACAGCAGGCGATCAATCCACCGGCCAATGGGAAGGCACAGATCAAAGTCGGGGAGCGGGTATTCCGAACCGGAGACCGGGTCATCCACCGTCGAAACAACTATGAGCTAGAGGTTTTTAACGGGGACATCGGCAAGATCAAAGAGATTAACAGTGAGCAGCTCACCATGACTATCTCCTTCTATCCAGATCATCGTGAAGTGGAGTACCAGAAAGAGGATATTGTAGAGCTGGATCTTGCTTACGCCATCACTATCCATAAATCACAAGGGAGTGAGTTTTCAGCGGTGATCATCCCCGTGCTCAGCCAGCACTTTAAGATGCTTTATCGTAACCTCATCTATACGGGGCTTACTCGAGCCAAGAAGCTGGCGGTCTTTGTAGGGACTCGTAGGGCAATGGCGATGGCGATTCAGCAGCAGGATACACTGCAGCGACAGACAGCACTGGAGCAGCTCTTGTGTGAGAAGTAGAGGCTGGTGGAGCGTTTGCTTGTTAATATGCGGCAAGAGCAGAGTTCTGCAAGAAATTGGCAGTGCTTGCTGAAATGAATCTCTTAATCCTGTTGTAGGTTACCGAGCAGTTCATAGACTTCACTGGTAAAGCGGGGGGTGCAGATGGCATAAAAGAGCAGGTTTTCAGCTCCCGTATTGCGGATACGTTGACGGCACATCGGTGGAATGATGACCACATCTCCTGTAGATACAGTTTGAGGTGCGAGGTTGCCGACTTCAATGCTACCGGTTCCACTGATAATGCTGTAGCGCTCAGTCACGCCTTTCAGGCGATGCCACTGTGTGGTGACTCCTGGGGCGACTCTGGATAATGCAATAGAGAGGTCAGGGTCATCAGCAGAGTTGGAAACTTCCGTAATAAAACACCCCTCATCAATATAGAATTCGTCCGCAGAGATTCTGGTTTTGATAGAAGGGAGCATAAGCCTACAGATTTATTTGTTGTGAATTATGTAGAAGTGATTGGAGCAAAGGTC
>JABHIC010000214.1 GCA_018671205.1 Gammaproteobacteria bacterium | reverse complement strand
CAGTCGGCAAGCCCTTGAGTATAGGTGGCATCAGCATAGGTATAGCTGGAGGCTCCCAGCACTGCCACAAAGACTTGTGCAGTACGGATCTCTCCGGTCTCCCGGCAGACAATATCCATGGTAGGGCCACAGTAGTCGATAAACATCTTCTCGCCAGCTCGATGGATCTGACGCATGCTGCGCCGCTGACTCTTGCGCCAGTCTCGGTAGTGGTGGCAGTACTGGCTATAGCGATACCCCTGTTCTTCATGGACTGCAACATACTCTGACCAGAGAAGCTGCAGTGTGACCCCCTTCCTCTTCAGCTCCTGATGAACCTGAAAATAGTCCGGCTCAACAAAGCGCTCCTGCTTGTGTTTGGGGGGAAACAGCAGTGCCTCCAGCCTGCTTTCATCGACAGACTCCGGCAGGGGGCACTCGATACCTTTGGCAGTAGCAAGAGCGATGTATTTGCTGACAGCCCCCTTGGACAACCCACAGGCACGAGCTATCTTGGCATGACTCAATTTTGCCTCATGCTTGAGACGTAGAACTTCAAAAACCTTCTTCATTGGAATCCTCTCTGTAGGCATCACACTCTCCGTATAAAAGCGCAGAGGTATGCCTGTTAAAGTTAAAGAATTCCAGTGGGTTATAAGATATTCCGGGATCATGACCGCCGATTCCGCCAACGTGACCAGTGATTCCGGGGGAAACCCGGAAATCGGTCACGGTAAAACAGAATGGCTGGTCACGATGACCCGGAATGGGCGGTCACGATAAAACGGAATCAGTGGTCACGATGACCCGGAATATGCACCCTCTGATTGATAGCAACAAATCTATTCACAAGGCATTAATTATGAAACAAATCACTACTTTTTTAAATATCGTTAACCCAACAGGAGGCACACCATGCCAGTAGTTGAACTCTCAAATCAATTCATGAAACACTCACTCAAATGCCCAGACGGCAAGCGCTCCGTCGAATATTGCGACGATTCAAAGCATGGCGGTGTGCCTGGGCTCTACTGCCGCGTACAGCAAACCAGCCAAGGGCAGGGTACCTACTATTTACGATTCAAGACTCCTGAGCAAGGCAAGACTGCCCACATCAAGATTGGCAGAACAACGGACATTACGCTAGCCGCTGCCAGGAAGGAGGCACTCTACTTTAGATCGGAGATTGCCAAAGGAGATGACCCTCAAAAGGCCAAGCAGGAGATGCGCTCCATCCCATCCTTCCGCACTTACATGCTGGAAATGTACCTCCCCCACCAAAAGAAAAACCGCAGTTACAAGGAGTACGTCGGTCTTCTCAACCGTAGGCTATTTGCTGAGTATGGCGACCGTAGATTGGATCAGGTAACTCGCCAAGAGGCCCAAGCGTTCCACCTTCGATTGCGCCATGAGGAGGGGCTCCAGCCTGCCTCTTGTGATCGTTACCTTGCTCTTCTGAAGCACGCTTACCGCTTGGCCCAGCACCATTTTGAGGTTATTAAGGCTAATCCTCTGGAACGCTTGGAACTGTTCAAGGAACCCAACGTTGTAACCAACCTTCTCTCCAAGGAGCAGCTCCATGACTTGGTAACCATTCTGCAGAGGGAGTCTAGCGGCAATACTGGTAAGGTGGCCCTCTGGCTCTTGGCAACGGGTGCCAGAGTAGGGGAGACTCTTCACGCCAAGCACTCTGACATAGATCGGGAGAACATGATCTGGACGGTTCCGGTGGAGAACGCAAAAACGAAGAAGGTCTACACGAAGCAGCTCAACTCTTTTGCCCTGGAGATTCTGGATAGCTTGGATGCTTCTGATGGATACCTGTTTGTGAATCGTAAAACAGGGGGGCGTCTGACAACGATCTCCAAGGTATGGAGTCGGCTAAGGAATGAGGCTGGTGTGCCCCATCTGCGACTGCATGATCTGAGACATAACTTCGCCTCGATTGCGGCTGCCAATGGCCAATCCCTGCTGGAGATCCAGAAGCTGCTTAATCATTCAAACCACTCTACTACTCTCCGGTATAGCCACCTCTCGAATGCGCAGTTGAGGAGTAGCTGCCAATCGGTTGCTGATGGGATCTCTGCTGCTCTTGGGCAGAGCTGATGGACTCACGATGAACACTCTCCCTCCTTGGCTCTGGCTCTGGCTGAGGGTGGGAGACTGCTTTATACACATTCCTGCCTCTTAGCAGTGGTACTTCCGAGGATTACCGACACCCCAATAGATACCTAATCAGGTAAGAACCTTATCAAGCTCTACAATCAATATCTCCGTTAATCCAGCAATCTGCTCTAGTTGCTCGTTGTCATAGGCATCACACACTTCATTGGCTTTCTCTGTCAACATGGGAAACCCAAAGGATGAGCCGCTTCCTTTTATTGGGTGAGCAATCTCCTTTACCTTACCCCAATTTTCTTGAGAAAGCGCTTCTGTTAACTGTCGTTGATAGGTTGTGGCACTCTCTCTGAATATCGCCATTAATTCATCATCCACTTCCTCTTCAGCAGATAAAGAGATTTCCACTTCTTCATTCTTACTTGTCTCTTGATTCTCCATCCAGGTAGAGAGGTGCGTCTTGTAACCCATGTCCTCCAGAAGAATAT
>JABHIC010000213.1 GCA_018671205.1 Gammaproteobacteria bacterium | reverse complement strand
ATTGGCTCTTGAGCATCGGTTACAGAGTGCTCTTTTTTCTCTCCAGCTCTCTGCGGTACTCACATTCATGTACCTGATCCTGTAGCCGCTGCAGGGCACAGGCGGAGAGTGGGCGACGTTCACCATCCAGCACCTTGCCCCCCAGCCCGAGCGATAGCTGATGTGCCGCCCCAACCATGGTATTGAATGCCATTTTCCCAGAGTGCTCACAGGGAACCTCGAAAAAGAGGGCGATCCCTCTGGTTTTGAGCTGCATCATCTTCGGCTCTTCAAAGGTACCGGGGTTTAACACATTACAGACACTGAAAACGGGGTGTGCACTCCCCCCATCGGGGTATGCGTGAAACAGGCCATCTCTCCCCAGCACCAGACCTGCCGCATTAAATTCACGCAACAGATCTCCCCCCTCGAAGGCATCCTCCCCCTCAGCGATAACGGTCAAAACAATAAGCAGATTATCACTCCCCTCTTCTGATGAGGGGCGTAGCGTGGAACGGTCATCACTGGAGCCCGCAAAACCGGGCTCTGGCTCGCCACAATCCTCACTCTCCAGTAGATCCAGAGCGGGCTCTCCATCTACTGGCCAACCACTGAGGTCAATCGGATCATGACGATCATATCGTGCCTCTCCACCGGTCTCTCTATTGGTCTCTCTATTGGTCTCTTCAGCCACCTCTCCAGGCTGCTCCTGCCTGGTTGGCTCATCATCGCCTGACAGCACGCTTTTAACCTGCTTCTCAGAGCGTTCCAGTACCTGTTTGAATGTATCCAATAACCCCATTTGCTTATCCTGACCTAACTCACTGCCATCGCCTGTGCCTCTTCAATATCAACCGCCACAATACGGGATACTCCAGGCTCATGCATAGTAACACCAGAAAGCTGGTCTGAAATCTCCATTGTTGCCTTATTGTGGGTAATAAAGATGAACTGTACACGCTCTGACATCTGTTTGACCATGTTACAAAAACGCCCCACATTGGCCTCGTCCAGTGGTGCATCGACCTCATCGAGCATACAGAAAGGGGCCGGATTGAGATCAAATATGGAGAACACCAGAGCCACTGCGGTCAGCGCCTTCTCACCACCAGAGAGGAGGTGGATGGTACTGTTCCGTTTTCCCGGGGGCTGCGCCATAATCGTCACCCCGGTATCCAGCAGGTCATCTCCCGTCATCTCCAGGTGGGCACGACCCCCACCAAACAGCCGGGGAAAATTTCCCTTGATCCCATCGTTAATCTTCTCGAAGGTCTCTTTAAAGCGGCTGCGGGTCTCTCGGTCAATCTTCGCAATGGCCGCCTCCAGAGTCTCCAGGGCCTCAACCAGATCTCCATTTTGCTGATCCAGATAACTCTTCCGCTCCGACTCGGTCTGGTACTCCTCAATCGCCGCCAGATTGATCGGCCCCAGCTTCTGGATCTTCCGCGCCATCTCATCCACGTCCTGCTGCCACTGAACAACCGTTGCCCCCTCCGGCATCTCCCGTAACAGATGGTCTCGCTGTTGCCCCCCCTCCTGTAGCTGTTCATCCACGGTCTGGCGGCGCACCACAATCTCCTGCCCCTCCAGCTGTAGCTTCTCATGCACACTACGTAACTCCTGGACCTCTTTTTCGGCAACCATACGCTGCCCATCCAGCTCACGTAGCTGTTGTTCAATCTGTTCCAGCCGACGACGCGCATTGGTTAGCTCATTATCAACCACCAACTGTCGCGCCAGATGCTCCTCAAGCGTCTGTTGTAGCTCCACCAGTGGAGCATCCAGTGCATCCCGGCTCGCTACAAGCTCGTGCTTGCGACTCTCGCTTAGCGCCAATTGTGCCTCCATCCGGGTCAACCCATTGCGGGTCGACTCCAGCCGGGTGCGGGCAGACTCGACCTGAACGGTCAACCGGTGTAGCTGATCCCGCTTCTCACGAGACTGGTCTCTGGAGCGATCCATCGCCTCTCGCAACACCCCTCGGCGAGACTCCATCTGGCTACGCGCCGCCTCATTATCTGCCATCGCCAACAGTGCTGTCTCAAGTCCTCCTCTGAGCGCGCGGATCTCCTCCTCTGCCTGAGCAATCTCCTCCTTTGCCCGCAACTGCTCCTCTTCAATACGATCTTTTCGCTGGTTGGCCTGCTCCTGTCGCGCCTGCTTTCCACTCAACTCGGCCTTCTGTGTGGAGAGCCTGGATGCCTGTTGGTCCGCCGTGCGCTGCAGAGACTCAAATTGCTGCTCACGCCCCTTCAGCTGCTCACGCCCCTGATTACGCTGCTCTTCCAACCGGGTCACCGCAACCTCCAACAGGGCGCACTGCTGTTTAAGCTCGCGAATGGTCTGCTCTCGTTGTAGCACCCCCGCTTCATGGTCATCCTCCCGCACCACCTGCGACCACTCCGCGCCCAACCAGATCCCCTCCCGAGTAACCAGAGAGGTTCCCGGCGTCAGCTGTGAACGTAGCTGCAGGGCATCAGAGAGCGTATCGACCCCATAGATGCCATACAGTCTGTCGGCAACCGCCCGATCTGATTTCACCACACGGCTCAGCGCAACGGCATGCTCCAGTAGTGGTTCTGAGCTCTCCTCAGCCCCCCTCTTTGCCGACTGAATAAAACGAACCTCCCCCCTGTTCAGAAGATCTGCCTGCTCTAACAGCGGCTGGTCATCCTCAACGGCTACCGCTTCCAGGTAACCACTCAAGACCGTCTCAACCGCCCGCTCCCAACCCTGATCCACCGTAACCTGTTCCGCCAGACGGGGGGCATCCGCCACACCACACTCTGCCAACCACTGCTGAACACCCCGTTTATCACGCCCCAACGCATCTTGTTGCAGTGCCTCCAGTGAGGTGAGCCGCCCTCTCAATTGCTGTAGTGCACCACGCTCCCCATTGAGGGTATCGGCAAGCTGACGATTCTCCTCACGCTGTCGGGTGATGGAGTGACGCAGGGATTGCCCCTCCTCGCGCTGAAGATGCAGGCTCGTCTCAAGCTGATTCAGTACCGCGCTCATCTGCTCCAGCTCATGCTGATCTACCTTCGGTAGCCGCTGCAGCTCCTCTTGCAGCCGCCCCTGTTGGCGTACACTGTTCGACTGTTGACGCTCCAGCTGTTCAATTCTGGAGCGGGCAATCTCGGCATTCCGTTGAGGGTCTCCCGCAGAGCGGTTAAAGCTCTCCAGCTCACTCTGCCAGGTGTGCCATGCCTCCTCGGCCTTCTCCCAGATCGCCGTGAGGGTCGCATCCTCCTGCTGCAGCTCCAGCTGCCGGGGCTCATCCCGGAGCAGTGACTGCTCCAGCTCTACCACCCGTTGCTGATCGGTCTTCATCACCCCATGCGTCTCATGCCAGAGCTGTTCTGCCTTATTCAGATCCCGCTCCACCATCGCACGCCGTTCACGTATCCCTTTCAGCTTCTGCTCACTGCCCGCAATATCAGCGCCAATGGCGTAGAAACGCCCCTGCACCTCATTGAAAGCCTCATTCGATTGGTGGTGAGACTCCCGCTCTTTTTCAATCTCTGCCTCAATCGAGCGCTGGCTGGCCAGGCGCTCCTGTACCGCCAACTCTGCCTGTCGAACCTTCTGCTGGTGTTCTGTCGCTTTCTGGTCATACTCCTGCCAACGCAACGCCAGCAGTTGTGCCTGCATCAGCCGCTCCTCCTCTTTAAGCTGGCGATAGCGTGTTGCAATCCGTGATTGACGCTCAAGACGACGCAGCTGTTTATCCAGCTCCTCCCGAAGATCATTGATCCGATCCAGGTTCTCACGGGCACGGCGAATGCGGGTCTCCGTCTCTCTGCGCCGCTCCTTGTATTTGGAGATACCCGCGGCCTCTTCAATCAATACCCGTAGATCATCCGGCTTGGCCTCAACGAAGCGGGAGATCATCCCCTGCTCAATGATGGCATAGCTGCGCGGTCCAAGCCCCGTACCGAGAAAGAGATCCATAATGTCACGACGTCGACACTTGGTTCCATTCAGGTAGTAGTTGGATTTTCCATCCCGGGTCGCTTTACGCTTGGCTGATATCTCACTAAAACGGGCATACTCTCCCTGCAGCTTGCCCTCACTATTATCAAAAATCAGCTCCACCGAGGCCGCCCCAACCGGCTTGCGGGAGCTGGAGCCATTAAAGATGACATCCGCCATGGAGTCACCCCGCAGCTGTTTGGCGGAACTCTCCCCCATCACCCAACGTACTGCATCAATAATATTGGATTTACCACACCCGTTTGGGCCGATCACCCCGACCAGGTTACTGGGGAACGGTACTGTGGTGGGATCCACAAAAGATTTAAATCCAGCAAGTTTAAGGGTTTTCAGTCGCATCGGGTTCGGGTGGTTCTTACGGATGGGGGTGAACGGCCATTTTCCCTTCTGAGGCTTTTTCCTGCCCAGTAGAGATCCGCTCGAAATAGTTGCGTATAATAGCACCCAATGAGACGTTTAACCATACCATAAATAACATAAAGAAAATCAATTATCCCACTGTTTAATATCAACTATTTAAGTGAAGCACACTATGCCAACAGAGCCCAGTAAAACGTTAGAGGTCTTCGATAACCCCCATCCTGAGCGAGATTTCACTATCCGCATCCACACCCCGGAGTTCACCTGCCTCTGCCCGAAAACCGGACAGCCCGATTTTGCAACCCTTGAGCTGGAGTATGTGCCCGAGCAACACTGTGTTGAACTCAAATCCTTTAAGCTCTATGTCTGGTCCTATCGGGATGAGGGAGCCTTCCATGAGGCGGTGACCAACCAGATCCTCTCTGATCTGGTTGCCGCCACCGAGCCACGCTTCATGCGTCTGACCGCTGTTTTTAATGTCCGTGGCGGGGTCTACACCACCGTAATCGCAGAGCACCAATCCCCGCACTGGAACCCCAAAGCGGTGGTTCAACTCCCCGGAGGCTCAACCACCCCATAGCGCCCTGCCCGGTGCCGGCACCCCCTCTCCATATTGGCATTGATCTGGGCACATCCGGCTGTAGAGCCATTGCCCTGAAGCGGACGGGTGAGATCGTTGCACGGCAACAACAACCACTCCCTGCCAGACAGACTCCGGAGCTCTGGTGGCAGACGACCCACCAGCTTCTTGCTACCCTTTTTTCCCGGCTAAACCAACAGCAAGCGGGAGCTGTGGAGTCCATCACCGTGGATGGCACCTCCTCCACCCTGCTGCTAACCGACCCACAGGGCACCCCACTCACTCCCGCCCTGATGTATAACGACCAACGGGCCATTCAAGAGGCCCAACTGATCCGGGAGGTTGCCCCCCCGGAGAGTGGTGCACACGGCCCCTCATCCTCCCTCGCCAAACTGTTCTGGCTCCTTCGTCACTACCCGGCATTGCGGAACCGACCACTGCTCGCACTCCACCAGGCAGACTGGATCAGCAACCGCCTGGCGGGGCACTTTGGTCAGAGTGATGAGAATAACTGCCTGAAACTAGGCTATGACCCCATCCAGAGAAGGTGGCCCGAGTGGATCAAGGCGTTGACACTCCCAGCGGGAGTGCTGCCCAATGTTGGTGCCCCAGCCGCCCCCTACGGCACCCTCACCCCCGAACTGACCGCTGCCTGGGGTGTTAACCAGAGCAGCCCCATAACGATCTGCCGGGGAACCACGGATAGTGTTGCCGCTGCAGTTGCCGCTGGAGTTTCCCAAGAGGGGGATGCAGTCACCTCACTAGGCTCTACTCTGGTACTAAAGATCCTCTCCTCTGTTCCTCTGTTTGCGGCCAAATATGGGATCTACAGCCACCGCCTCGGCGAGCAGTGGCTGATCAGTGGTGCCTCTAATGCAGGAGGAGCCACACTGCTCAACCACTTCTCAATAGAGCAGATCCGCTCTCTCAGTGAAAACATATCTACCGACAACCCCACAATGCTGAACTACTATCCGCTCCCGGCTAGTGGTGAACGGTTCCCCATTAGTGATCCGAACTACCCGCCACAACTCTCACCCCGCCCCAGAGAGGATCACCGTTTTCTACAGGGAATGCTGGAGGGGCTAAGCCGGATTGAGCAACAGGGGTATCAGAAGATGGTTGAGCTTGGCGCCCCCCCACCGGGTAAAATTTACAGTGCCGGAGGGGGGAGCCAAAACCAACCGTGGATGCAGATCCGTCAACGGTTAATCGATGTCCCAATCGTCCTCTCCCAACACCCCGATGCCGCCTATGGGGCGGCATGGTTAACTATGCGGGAATGGCCTGAGAGTAGGGAGATACGCTCGATAGTGCCATTTAACTCATCCAAGAACTCATATTGAGTATTCATCGGGCTTATCCAAGTCAGACAAAATCTTCTCTACCAGATGAACCTTTTCAAGTGGGCTAAGCTGCTTGGTCTTTTCATAAATTGCTGCTTCACTATCCATTACCACTCTCCTGAATCTATCTATGTTGTACCAATACCTGATGTATCACCAACTACTCCCCTGTGCTCCATCAAATGTGTGCAGCTCATCTACCCCACCCTTCCAACAGTTGTTCAACCAAACGATAGACTGTAGTTCCATTTGTGGTTGGCCAGCTAACGGTTGGCGGGTTATCCAGCTCTTGTGCTCTACTGAGCGCTCTATTGATTTCTGCCTGACCAAACCGGCTCTGCTGAATACCTTTATCATAACCGGAAAGCACTCTCTTTAAGCGGCGCGAACAGTCTCCAGAAGAGAGTACATTTTGCCCATCATCAAAATGGAGCAACAACCAAAACTCAAATTTAGGTGCTGAAACAGCCAAATGGTAATTAGCCTCTGCTCTTGACCATAGCAACAAACTATTCAACTGCTGTTCACTCCATTGATCTTTATCTACCACCAGCCATGCTTCATCCTCTTTCCTAAGCCCCTCATCATTCAGATAGCGACTCATTCGTTTCAATACATGATTGGGCGAACTTCGATCTTTACTACTCAAACATCTCACCTGAATAATAGAATCCCTGCTATTAAACAGGTTAAAGTAGCCTTTTTCTGTCTTTGATCCTTCGGTTGAAATCAGATACAGCTTTTTGTAGCTGCGACTTGGCTTTGACCGCTTAAAGTGTCGTCGCGCCATTAGTGAACCTCAGCACAACCTGTATGGGAACCTGTATCTAACGTACCTTCAAGAAGAATCCGTGGCCCCCCTCCCATCCGCCCCTGCAGATAGCTCTTGCGAATATCCTTATCATAGCGGACATCCTTAAACTCACTGAACGAGATCAGCTCAGAAGCTCCTGCACTATTTCGCTCTGTCACCCACATCTCAT
>JABHIC010000212.1 GCA_018671205.1 Gammaproteobacteria bacterium | reverse complement strand
GGGCAGTTTAATGAGGTGGGCAGTGCGGTTCGTCAATATGCCTCTGAAGATGCCACCATTGTGATTGGTGCGGGTTTTGATACAGAGATGAGTGATGAAATTCGGGTAACTGTAGTTGCAACAGGGTTGGATAGTATTGTAAAAGAGGAGCTTAAAAAGCCTCAAAAGCCCGAAACCATTCTGATAGAGGTGAAACGCACCGGTACGGATGATTATCTCCCTCCTCACAGCTCTAATGGTGAGCTGGATCGCCCCACCTACCAGCGTAAAGATATACAGACACCTAGTACTGTCTCAGGCTCAATGGCTCCAACGGCTGGAGCCTCATCAGGGCTGGATGAGGAGTATCTGGATATCCCCGCTTTTCTGAGAACACAGGCGAACTGATTGAGTCACCCATAATCCCGCTTCGCCTACTCTGGCTCTATTGATGTTTCGAGGCAATAAGACCGTCAAGCTGGATGGTAAAGGTCGGCTCTCTATACCGACCCATTACCGCACCCAGCTGCTCGAGGCCTACGGAGGAAAAGTGGTTGTCGCCCCAGATATTCACTCCCCCTGTCTTAATCTCTATCCACTTCCAGAGTGGGAGCTGATGGAGGAGAAAATTGCCCAGCTACCGGGGCGTCAGCAGTCCACATTACGCCGTTTTGTTATTGGACGTTCACAAGAGTGTGAGATGGATGGGACGGGCAGGATTTTGTTGAGCCAGGAGCTTCGTGACTATGCGAACCTCGACAAGGGGGCTATTCTGGCGGGTGTTGGTTTCAAAATGGAGCTCTGGGATGAGGCCGCCTGGAGAGAGGTGTCCCAACCAGAAGAGCTGAGTGAGGATGATCTGAATCAGTTGCAGGATGTCTACTTCTGACTCTGAGCAGTGGGGAAGCCACTTCTCGGTAATGTTGAGTGAGGCAGTTGCTGGCCTCCATATACAACCGGATGGCCTCTATGTAGATGGCACCTTTGGCCGGGGGGGGCATGCAGCAAAAATATTGCAGCAGCTCTCACCACAGGGGCAGCTGCTGCTGATGGATCGGGACCGGGATGCTGTGGCTCAGGCACAACAGCGGTTCGCTGATGATAACCGTGTCACCATCGTTCACCGCCCCTATTCAGCACTTGCAGAGGTACTGGATGAGGCGACAGGTAGGGAGAAGGTTGACGGGCTTCTGCTTGATCTTGGGGTCTCTTCACCACAGCTGGATCAGGCCGAGCGGGGGTTTAGTTTTATGCAGCAGGGGCCGCTGGATATGAGAATGGATCAGCGAGACCCGCTCACCGCGGCCAACTGGTTGCAGAGTGAGGCCGAGGATGAGATTGCGCGTATATTGTGGGAGTTTGGTGATGAGCGCCACTCAAGAAAAATTGCCCGTATGATTGTTGCCCAACGTCAGCAGCAGCCCATCACTCAGACGGAGCAGTTGGCCGAACTGGTGAAGCGAGCCCTGCCTGGCTACCATAAGAGACATCCCGCCACCCGAACATTTCAGGCCATTAGAATACATATCAACCGGGAGCTGGAGGAGTTGAGAGGGCTCTTGGATCAGGCGGTTTCACGGTTGGCTCCCGGTGGCCGGATCGTAATTATCAGTTTTCACTCGCTGGAGGATCGGATGGTAAAACGGTTCTTTCGTCGCTGTGAACGGGGTGAACAGGAGCTTCCTCCCGACCTGCCAATTCGGAATGTGGAACAGCAGGGGGTGATGCGAACCATAGGTAAACCGCAGCGTGCCACAGCGGATGAGATCGCCCTGAATCCGCGCTCCAGAAGCGCGGTGTTGAGGGTGGCAGAGCGGTTGGATATCCCAGAGGATGGGGCATTCAGATGAATTTCTGGTATGAGAGTAGTCCGCTATTTCGCAGTATGATGTTGGTTGTATTGGTGCTGGTTGTGGTAAAGAGCGCGGTCGCTGTGATCTACCTGAAACATCGTGAGGTGCAGCTCTATATCACCCTGCAGGGGTTGCAGCAACAGTATGAACAGGAGTTGGAAGAGATGGGGCGGCTACGATTAGAGGAGGCCGCATGGGGGAATCTTGCCCGTATTGAGGATCATGCACGGGGTAAACTGCAGATGAGTTACCCGGCTGCCGCACAGCGGGTTGTGATCCACTGATGCGTCGTCAAGTGGTGACCGGAGATACCCCACTACGCCGGGCCACGGTGCTTGTGCTGCTCGCACTGGCTATGGGCGCAGTGGTTTGGCGTGCGATGGTACTGCACCTGTTCCCGGAAGAGGTCAGTGCGAGGTTGCCCTACCGAGTCAATCAGCACCTGGGTAAAATGTCGATTCCGGCCAGACGGGGTGAAATCGTGGACCGCAATGGTGAGGTATTGGCGCTGAGTACGCCGATGGTCACTGTGGGCTGTAATCCACAGAAATTCCCACAATCCAGAGAGAAGCGGGCGGCCCTTGCAGCCCTGCTCGGACAGAGTGATAGCTGGCTGAAGAAGAAGCTGAATCGATATGGGGATAAACAGTATATTCCGTTGAAACGGCAGGTAGAGCCGGAGGTCAAACAGAAGATTGCCGCACTACAGATCAAGGGGGTGGAGTTTCGACGGGGGAGTCGTCGTTTCTACCCGGAGGGGGAGGCAATGGCCTCCTTTGTCGGCTTTACCAACCTGAAAGATGTGGGACAGGAGGGGGTTGAGCTGGCCTATAACGACTGGCTGGATGGCTCCCCGGAGCAGGTGCGTGTGGTACGTGATGCGGCAGGAAAACCTATTGAGACACTGGCTTTGATTAAGCGGGGAGAGGAGGGGCGACGCCTACACCTGACCCTGGATCGGCGTCTGCAGTTTTTGGCCTATCGCTCACTCAATAAGGCACTAAAAGAGCACATGGCCTCCACAGGAAGCGTTGTTGTTGTGGATACTGATCGTAGTGAGATCCTGGCAATGGTCAGTCTTCCATCCTTTAATCCGAATGACCTTGCGCAGCGCAAGGGGGGAGCCGTGAGAAACCGGGCAGTCACCGATCTGCTGGAACCGGGCTCGACGATGAAGCCATTTACCGTGGCCGCAGCGCTGGACAGTGGGGTGGTCACAACCGAAACGGTGATTGATACCTCACCCGGAACCTTCAGGGTGGGGCGAAAAGTGATTAGAGAGTATCGGGGCCACGACTATGGAACGATGGACCTGGCCAAACTGCTGCAGAAGTCGAGCAATGTCGGCTCGGCCAAGATTGCACTGATGATGGAGCCGAGAGATTATTGGCGGGTACTGGATCAGGCCGGTTTTGGCGAGTCAACGGGCAGCAACTTTCCGGGCGAAGGGGCTGGCGTATTGCGTGACTATGCGCGCTGGGGAGAGATGGGGCAGGCTATTCTCTCTTATGGATATGGTGTGAACATGACCCCGTTACAGCTGGCACGGGCATACACAGCATTGGCTGAAGATGGGATGGTTCGTCCGATCACCTTTCTTCAGTCTCCGCAGGGAATAGGAGAT
>JABHIC010000211.1 GCA_018671205.1 Gammaproteobacteria bacterium | reverse complement strand
TTTTGAGATTTTGCCATTTTTGTAGGTAACCAAAGGAAACCCCAGACTCTGGGTGTCAAAGCTGCCAGGATTCCCCAGACTGAGGTACTTGCCAATCTTTTCCAAGTGAGTCTTGATTGTTTTAATTACAGGAAAAGAGTCATGGAGAATCTTAATCGGATCACCTTCACGCAGACGGAACTTCTTCGGTGGATTGAGCTGTGTGTCAATCTCATTGAGCATCTGATTGGCATAGCTGACAACGTGCTGCGAGGGGTGCTGCAGAACAGGTTTCTCACCCGTGACATCACCGGACTCTTTATCGAGCACGGGCTGCTTGAGGTTGTGGATGTCAGCAGGTTTGCCAGACTGCGCTGCAGCGTAGATTGCCTTGGCTGCATCATGGTTCGCCCGGTTGATGTGTTTAATACCAGAGGGGCCGGGCTCACCCGTATCCCCCCACGACATGAACGAGGTCGGCTTGCTCAATCTGGAGGGGTCGAACTTGGGCTGCTTGGGCTTCTTTGTCTTTTTGAACGACACCTTGAGACCCAGCTGCTTGGCTATATTGTTCCTACGATCAAGCAGTGTTTTTACTAATTTATTTTTAACAGCAATACTACCGGGGCCATAAGTCATGACCAGATCCGATATATCCTTGTGGGAAAGGTCAACCACCTTTTGAGCCGACTGTTTAATCTGCTCATCAGTGAGATGACCAAAAACAGAGGCAGCTTGGGGGTTAGTAGAGGCATCACGCAACGAACTCAACTCCTTCACTGAACCATTGAACCCTTGCTTCTTCCCCCCCTGTGCGCGATACAGGAGCGCACCACCCACATCGATATGAACCGCCTTACCATTATCACTGAGGAGATTGTCGTGAGCCATCCCCACTGCATCGTGGTTTGCAAGCCAGGCATCCACGGCAAAGCCATCAGCGGTACCACTCAACCCGGCAAGCCCCTCCGGGGTCATTGTGCGGACACCATCAATCACCTTGGATGCAACGGATGACTTCCCGTCATGATTGACAGCAGATACCTCGGGAACATGGATGCCCGCCAGCTGGTAGAGCTTCGCAGCCAGCACCTCATTTTTGACGTGATCCTCTGATTTTGGGGTTTTCACATAGTGCTTGGTGCCTGAGTGATCCTCATAGAAGCCACCCTTATTGGAGCCCGCCTGAGCCCCAACCTTTTTCCAACCATTGGTAGTACCATCAGATGGGGACGGCTTAGATGCCACCACCTTTTTCGGTGCTGCCTTGACGGTCTTCTTCGGTGCGGCTCCAGCATCGGCTCCAGCATCGGCTCCAGGAGGCACATAAAGCAAAGAACCCGATTCGTGATAATAACCCTTGTTCTTTTTCGCTTGCATCATCTTCTTGAGATGAGCATTCGCAGCCGATGGCGAATCATGCAACTGAACCTTCTTCTGCCCCTTTTTACCAATCCCGCCCCAATGCTGCTCGGTGTAGCTCCCATGCTGGGCAAAGGAATAGAACTTATTTGAGTTGCCAACATGACTGTGATACGTGACCTTATTTATATTGAAGTCAGCAGCAGACGGCTCTGGCTTCGGCTCTGGAGCCCCCGACAAGTGCCAGCGCCCACCCTGCAGCACATAGGTCTTGCCGTTTTCGGTTTTGGTGTCACCCTCTTTCGGAGAGTCGCCGGATGCGGAGTGGAAATCCTCAGCCTCCTGCGGGGTATCAAAGGATTCATGAGTACCCAATGCCGCTTGGTGTAGGTCGTTGACTTTATCGCTTGCCTCGTCATAGGCAGCGTTAAATTCATCATCATCATCATGATCTTCATTAAGCTGCGCGTATTTCGCCTCAATAAAGTGAGTCATCTTGTTATCATCATCCAGCTTTTCGATAGCCTCAGCCTGTGCTTTTGTCGGAGCCTTGCCAGCATTAACGGCATCCTTCCAGCCCTGAATGTGATCTGCCTCCGAGGTGGACTCCCCGCCATTCAGCGCATCATCTTTTCCAGGCTCTTTAAACGCTGGATTGTCCTCGTCAGACTCCCATCCATGATCATCCTCTGCGCCACTATTTAGCCC
>JABHIC010000210.1 GCA_018671205.1 Gammaproteobacteria bacterium | reverse complement strand
TGATCGACTCAGGGCGTGCGCTGGTGATCGGCTTTAACAAGTGGGATGGGATGGAGGCGTCTGAGCGAGAGCGTAACAAGAGTGAGCTGGCTCGCCGACTCCACTTTATCGACTATGCGACCATCCATACCATCTCTGCACTGCATGGCAGCGGTATCCGTGACCTCTTTGGTTCGGTCAACCGCGCCTATCGGGCGGCACGCAAGGAGATCAAGACCGCGGAGTTGACCGGTCTGTTAGAGCAGGCGGTTACGGCCCATCCACCACCACTGGTTCATGGCCATCGGATCAAGATGCGCTACGCTCACCAAGGGGGGCAGAATCCGCCCAGGATCATCATTCATGGCAATCAACTGGATGCGGTTCCTGATGCTTATCGGCGTTATCTGATGAACCAGTTTCGTAAGCGTTTCAAGCTGGAGGGAACCCCGATTCGACTGGAGTTCAGGACCTCCAGCAACCCCTACGCCGGGCGTAAAAATAAATTGACAGAGCGGCAGGTTCGCAAGCGCCAGCGGTTACAAAATTTCACCCATCGAAAATAGGGGGATGGCAGCCAAAGCGCAACAGCCCTGGTATCTCTATCTGCTGGAGTGTGAAAATGGCTATCTCTATTGTGGAATTTCGACCGATGTTGAGCGGCGCTTTCTTCACCACCAACAGGGGAAGGGGGCCAGGTTTACCCGTATCAACCCCCCCCTGCGTATTCTGGGGACCCAGCGCTTTGCCGACCGTAGTGGCGCCACAATAGCGGAGCTTCAGCTGAAGAGATTGCCCCGTAAGAGAAAGTTGCAGTGGGCAGAGAGGGTACCGGGTATATTGTTGGAGTCGTAAGGCGATGGCATGGTATGATGCCCTCCGTTCAGTTTATGGTCGACCGTATTGGTCCTCTCGCAATGATAGGTTGTTAACCCCGTCAGGCCCGGAAGGGAGCAGCGGCAGCAGCCGACTCATGTGCCGGGGTGTGGCTGATACGGTTGACCACCTTATTCTCATTTGCGTTACCCCTGTATGGCTCCATAGTGGCGCTAAATAATGGCAGCTTAATTAACAAAGATTCACTACCCGATGTCCTACCAGGTTCTTGCGCGTAAATGGAGGCCCCGAAACTTCACTGAGATGGAGGGTCAGGCGCATGTGTTGCGGGCATTGATCAACGCGCTGGAGCGGGATCAACTTCACCACGCCTACCTCTTTTCCGGCACCCGTGGGGTGGGTAAGACGACCATTGCCCGTATTTTTGCCAAATCACTCAACTGTGAAGCCAATGGAGTAACGGCTAACCCCTGTGGAGAGTGTGATGCCTGTCGCGAGATTGACGAGGGGCGTTTTGTGGATCTGATTGAGGTTGATGCGGCCTCTCGAACCAAGGTGGATGAGACCAGGGAGCTGTTGGACAATGTGCAGTACATGCCGACCAAGGGGCGCTACAAGGTCTACCTGATTGATGAGGTTCACATGTTCTCCAACCACAGCTTCAATGCACTGTTGAAGACGCTGGAGGAGCCACCCCCTCACGTAAAATTTTTACTGGCGACAACGGATCCGCAAAAGCTGCCGGTAACGATTCGTTCTCGCTGCCTGCAGTTCAACCTTAAACGGATCTCGGCAGAGAGGATTGCGGCCTATCTGCAAAAGCTGCTACAGAAGGAGCAGATTGAGACCGAGGGTGATGGTCTGAGTGCGATTGCCAGGGCGGCAGAGGGGAGTATGCGGGATGCACTGAGTCTACTCGACCAAGCCATCGCCTATGGTGCGGGTGTGGTGCGTGAGGCAGAGGTTGCGACCATGCTGGGGACCATTGAACAGCGCCAGTTGCTGGAGATTGTTGAGGCGCTGAGTCGTCAGGATGGGGTGAAGGTGCTGCAGCAGGTGGCACTATTGGCTCAGCAGGCGGCTGATTTCAGTGCCGTACTGGTCGAATTGATCGGGCAGTTACACCTGATGGCGTTGCTACAGCAGGTGCCAGAGGTGGCGGCTGATCGTGGAGTGGATGCCGAGTGGGTGGCGCTGGCGGAGCAGATCTCGGCAGAGGATCTGCAGCTCTTCTACCAGATTGCACTGATTGGAAGAAAAGATCTGCCACTTGCCGTAGACCCACGCAGTGGGCTGGAGATGGTGCTGTTGCGGATGTTGGCCTTTCGACCTGCGGTCACCTCGGTTACCCCCTCCAGACCGGCTAGCGCAGAACCCCGCTCCTCTTACTCTGGAACTCAGCCTCAACCTCAACCTCAATCTCAGCCAGCCGCGCCCCCAGAGAGGTTGCCGGATACAGACAGCGCCCCAGCGGCCTCTGCGATTACCCTGAGTGAGGAGCGCTGGGAGGAGACGATTCAGCTGTTGGGGCTCAAGGGGCTTGAAAAGCAGTTGATTCAGAACAGTATCTTTGTGGAGCACAAGGGGGCACTGATCTCACTGCAGATTCCACAGAAGAGTGAAACAATTCTCAAGCCAAAGTGTCAGGAGCGGGTTGAAAAGGCGTTGAGTGACTATCTTGGCGAGGCGATCAGGCTCTCCATCAGTGTGAGTGCGGCAGCGCAGCTGGACACCCCCGCGCAACGTGCTGAACAGCGGGTAGAGCAGGCACGAGGGGCGGCGGAGCAGGCAGTACAGCAGGACCCGGATTTTCAGAGTCTGCTCGCTACCTTTGATGGCTCTGTGGTGGAGGGGTCGATTCAGCCCACCACAGATGGGTCCAGTTGATTTCTAATGATGAACTAATAACGGAGTTTTCGATGAAAGGTGGTCTTGGTGGCCTGATGAAACAGGCGCAGAAAATGCAGGAAGATATGCAGCAGGCACAGAATGAGCTTGCGACGCAAGAGGTCGAGGGGCAGTCCGGGGCAGGGTTGGTGAAAATCACCATGACCGGTCGGCATGAGGTGCGTCGGGTGGTGATTGATGACAGCCTGTTGGGGGAGGATCGGGATATGCTGGAGGATTTGATCGCCGCAGCCTTTAATGATGCGGCCCATAAAGTCGAGGACAGCAGTCGGGAGATGATGTCAGGGATGACGGATGGGCTTAACCTGCCGGGTGGAATGAAGTTCCCCTTCTCGTAACGGTACAATCGATGTCACTGATTGAGGGGCTGATTGATGCATTGCGCTGCCTGCCGGGGGTGGGGCCTAAGTCAGCACAACGGATGGCCTACCACTTTCTGGAGCGGGATCGAGAGGGTGCGCTCAGGGTTGCCGGGGCGATTCAGCAGGCTGTTGAACGCGTGGGCCACTGTGAACAGTGCCGTACACTGAGTGAGACCACAGTCTGTGCGCTCTGCGAAAATCCAAAACGGGATGAGAGCTTGCTCTGTATTGTAGAGAGCCCGATGGATGTATTGGCACTGGAACAGTCAGCCAGTTATCGGGGGCGCTATTTTGTCTTGATGGGACACCTCTCACCCCTGGATGGGGTTGGGCCAGAGGCATTGGGGTTCAACCTTCTGGAGCAGCGGCTGGGATTGGGGAAGATTCAGGAGGTGATTTTGGCGACAAACCCTACTGTAGAGGGGGAGGCAACTGCCCACTACATCAGTGAGATGGCTCGTGCGAGGGGGGTGAAAACCACCCGTATTGCTCATGGTGTCCCACTCGGTGGGGAGTTGGAATATGTTGACAGTGGAACATTGGGCCATGCAATTTCAGGCCGACAACTCTATTAGGGAATCTCTGATATAAGTCTGTACGAACTGAGTTGCGCTTATGGCGGTACTCCAACAGCCATGCTCTGAAAGTAGTTGGACATAGTGGTATGATGACCTATTTATCACTGCTGGGACGTGATTTCTCTCAAGATTTTGAAAAGTATTCTGGTTCGTTCCTGAATTGTGTGGGTAGCGCCTAAAATCTGATGATAACCTTACCACAACATATAGTGGTTGCTGCTGAGCCGGTGGGCCCTGTGGAAAAGGGGAGGAAAGCGGTGGATAACAGGGAGCGAAGCGTTCCTGT
>JABHIC010000025.1 GCA_018671205.1 Gammaproteobacteria bacterium | reverse complement strand
AGCACACCCTCAAGACGACGCAGTAGGGTAAAGGGGAGGATCACGCGGCCATACTGGCTCTGCTTGAAGTCACCGCGCAGCAGGTCTGCGAGCGACCAGATGTAAGTGGCAAGGTTGTTGGATGTTTGGCTCATTGTATTCGATAATTCTATTGAGTGAATTCAGAAGAGCTTTGTCACGCTGTGTAACACCGATAACCAAAATAGCTCACTGGTTTAATAGGAGGCATGAAAGTGTATAAAGAGGCCTCAATCTCTCCCTGAGACCGCCTTGTAGTTGGCCAACATCTGATCCAGTACCGGGGCGGAAATGAACTGGTGCCACTCCTGCGTTGGAATATTGTTCATTGCCGTCGCACTCAGCCCCTTGCAGTGATCGCACTCAAACAGAAAAACATGCTTCCCCTGACAGCTTTTATCGAGCGCAGAGTCATCCAGCACCAGTCTGCCCTGCCCACAGCGGGGACAGTCAAGAGAGAAGGGCTGTGGTGGAAAATGGTTCATTGGCTACCTTGTCAATCTGCAGTTAGAGAATTATGAGATGAGACAGTTAGGGAGCCTCTGACTGAGAATAACGTGTTTTCCACAACAAAAAAAGCCCCTGCCGGTTTCTCTGCCGGCAAGGGCTTTTTGTGGGTTATCCTACAGTTTACTACTGTCTCATCGACCCCACACCATCGATGAGTGGGAGGTTCTATTTTCCGGTATTGGTAAACTCTGGATAGGCCTCCATACCGCACTCGGCATAGTCCGCGCCTGCTGCCTCATCTTCCTCACTGATGCGGATACCCATTAACATCTTGATGATCGTCCAGGTAACCAGACTCGCGCCAAAGACCCAGCCAAAGATCACCCCTGCACCCACCAGCTGCCCCATAAGCGTAGCTCCGGTATTGGTCAATGGAACCAGCATCAAGCCAAAGAAGCCGACAACACCATGCACGGAGATTGCACCTACCGGATCATCAATACGCATCTTGTCGAGCGTAGTGATCGAGAAGACCACCAGAATACCCGCAACCATTCCAAACAGGGTAGCCTGTAGCGGAGTAGGCGTTGAGGGCTCAGCCGTAATGGCAACCAGACCCGCCAGTGCACCATTCAACATCATGGTGAGATCGGCCTTTCCAAACAGCATCCGGGCGATAAACAGCGCCCCGACTGCACCACCTGCGGCTGCCGCATTGGTGTTGAGGAAGACCATTGCAACAGAGTGGGCACTCGCAATATCACCCAGCTTCAATACCGACCCGCCATTGAACCCAAACCATCCCATCCAGAGGATATAGGTACCCAGGGTCGCCATTGGAAGATTTGCACCGGGAATTGCACGCACTGAGCCATCCTTTCCATATTTGCCCTTACGTGCACCCAGTAACAGCACTCCGGCCAGCGCTGCTGCAGCACCCGCCATATGGACAATGCCTGATCCCGCAAAGTCACTAAAGTTCAACGCAAACAGACCAAATACCTCTTTACCCCCCCAGGTCCAGGAACCCTCTAGCGGATAGATTACACCGGTCATCACCACTGCAAATGCGAGAAAGGCCCAGAGTTTCATCCGCTCCGCCACTGCCCCCGATACAATCGACATTGCGGTAGCCACAAAAACGACCTGAAAGAAGAAGTCTGAGGCACCGGAGTAGACCGAATCACCATTAAACCCATTCTCGGCAGATGATTTGAGTGCATCCGCCACCAAAGTATCTCCTCCCATGATGCCATTGAGGAGAAAACCCCCACTGCCATACATCAGTTGGTATCCCATCACCATGTACATCACACAGGCAATGGCATAGAGCGCAACATTCTTGGTCAATATCTCCGTGGTATTCTTGGAGCGGACCAACCCTGCCTCTAGCATCGCAAATCCCGCTGCCATCCACATCACCAGTGCACCAGATACCAAGAAGTAGAAGGTATCCATTGCATACTGTAGTTCAAAAATCTGATTTTCCATCTTCTGTTTCTCCTATCTATTCTCTTCTGTGGGATGCATCAAATCGCCTCTCGTCCGGACTCTCCGGTACGAATACGGATCACCTCCTCCAGATCTGTGACAAAAATCTTCCCATCTCCGATCTTGTCGCTATTGGCAGCACCACGAATCACCTCAATGGCGCGATCCAGCAGATCTGCCGCAATGGCGATTTCCAGTTTCACCTTGGGTAGAAAATCGATGGTGTATTCGGCCCCACGATAGAGCTCGGTGTGCCCCTTCTGGCGGCCAAATCCCTTGACCTCGGTAACGGTGACGCCATTGACTCCGATCTCGGAGAGCGCCTCACGAACATCATCCAGCTTGAACGGCTTGATGATGGCAGTAACCATTTTCATGGTGATGACTCCTTGTTTATCAGCATTTAATCGGAACAGAGAGATAACCCCTCAAATTCCGTTTGCACCATTGCAATACCACTGCTAGAGCAACGGCTGTGCCAATCCCCACAAAGTCATGTAAATACAGATAGATAGATAAAACAAAACCCCTGTTTACAGGGGTTCTTTCGGATCAATTTGCGCCACTAGCGCGCACCTCCCCAGGAGCGCTGCACAATAATGGTGCGTACCCGCTTGGTTCAGGAGGTCAGGTGGCTGGAGAAGAGTGGGGTGATCCGGGTAAGCCAACGCTCATCAATCGACATCCCTCCCATTTGAGCAAAGATGTCGAGGCTCACCAGGGCATTTAGATGGGCATCTTTGCCTCCAAAACCCCGTAGCCGCTCAGTAAAAGCGGTGTTAATTTTATTGATATCACGATAGAGTGCTCTCAATCCATCCAGCTCGAAAGAGGGCTCTTCCCCCTCCCGCAGACGGATCAACTGCGCCATAAAATAGCCTGAAACTGACCGAAAGAAGGTCTCTTCCATCGTTGCAAATGGCTGATGGGTATAGGCCATGGGTCTCAACCGATCCAGATAGGGACAACCACTGGTCGCCATCACCAGCCCCATCATCGAGCGGAGCCCCTCCTGAAGATCACACGTCTGTTTGACCTCACGCCCACGCATCGTCACCGTGGTCTCTACCCTGGCATGAGAAAAGTCCTCTTTGAAGGGGGCAACAAGCCCCCCCAGATTGACGGCTACCGGGCAATAGGCCGTCTCATCGGCCAGTAGAGAACAGCCCTCACACTGACAATAGGAGAGTGCCATCCAGGGCTCCGGCTCCTTGTCAGTCAATACGGTTTGAAGCGAGAGATCTGTCTCATCAAAGAGAAGATCAAAACATTCAACACGACCATCCTCAAATAAATACCGGTACTGCACGTCCATTATTCAGCTCCTCAAAGCGTATGGCCAAAAAAACAGGGGGATAACATCGCTGGCACGGCCTCACTGCCAACAGTACAAATATTCAACCCACCACATCCAGATGTCTGACCCGGAACGCTACGTTGCACTGCTCGGCAAGTGCTCTACAGGCCGCTATATCGACCCCCTCAAGCCCCTCAATCGCGGTTGCCGTGACCGAGGGTATCTTTCCCGATGCCGCACGCAGGAAGCTGAGCATCGCCTCGAAAGAGCCCTCCAACTGGGGCTGACAGTGTTGGTTGTAGACCCGCTCATTCTGCCCATTCATTGAGACCGAGAGGGCATCAACCACCCCCATCAGATCCGGCACCACATTGCGTTTATGGACAAGGTTAGCCAGCCCATCGGTGTTAACTCTGCTCTTCCCCCCCTGCTGCCTGATCCAGCCGGCAACCTGAAGCAGCAACTTCAAGCGCAATGTGGGCTCTCCATACCCGCAAAAGACCACCTCCTGATATTTTGTGGGGTCACCGATTGCGGCAATAATCTCATCCCGCTCTGGTCGATGTCCCATGCTGAGATCATACTCATGAACCTGCATCACCCCCTGAGTTTTTGGGCAAAATTCACAAACCAGCGTACAACGGTCGGTAATACTAAGATAGAGACGCTCCCCAATAGGGTAGGCGATGGTTTGAGTGGGCACAATCACTCCTGATAGAGATAGTAGCGGTGAGCTATTCTCTCACTTTCAAGAGGGCTCTATCTAATAATAGTAATTTTTATGTGAATGCAAGAGAGCAGAGAGGGGAGTCATGCTAATTCAGCAGACAATTGCCACCTTACACAGTTGACAATCCACCGTAAAAGGGCGATAAACCCCCATACTTTACACCCACTAATTTGAGAACCCCATGTCGAACCCTGAGCTGAGAGACCCATTCGGAAGAAAAATTGACTATCTTCGTCTCTCGGTCACGGATCGCTGCGATCTACGCTGTATCTACTGTATGCCACAAGGGTTTGATGACTATGAACCCCCCTCAAGCTGGCTCACCTTTGATGAGATTGAGCGTGTGGTTCGTATTTTTGGTCAACTGGGGGTCAGCCGTGTTCGCCTCACCGGGGGAGAACCGCTAGTACGCAAAGGCGTGGTTGAGCTCTCCAGCCGTCTTGCCCAACTGGAGGGCATTGATGACCTCTCTCTCAGCACCAACTGTGTCAGTATGAGCCGTTTTGCGGAGCCACTAAAGGCGGCAGGGGTCAGCCGCATCAATGTGAGTCTTGACAGTCTCAATGCAGAAAAATTCCAACAGATCACGGGTGGAAAACTCAATAAGGTGATTGATGGGCTGATGGCTGCAAAGGCGGCCGGATTCGCTCCAATCAAAATCAATGCCGTTGCGATGAAAGGGGTCAATGATGATGAGCTGGGCGATATGGTCGAGTTCTGTATCGAACATGACTTTACCCTACGCTTTATTGAGACCATGCCCATCGGTTCAACCGGCTGTCGAGCCAAGGATTCACACTACCTTGATCTGGAGGAGATCAGAAAACAGCTGGAACAGCGTTTTACCCTGATCCCCAGTGTGATGGCTGGTGGTGGCCCCGCCCGCTACTTCAAGGTCAAGAATACAAATCTCCACTTTGGCTTTATTACTCCGATCTCCCAACATTTCTGCGAAACCTGCAACCGGGTTCGCCTCTCTACCGATGGCACACTCTATATGTGCCTGGGGCAAGAGGAGAAGTTTGAGTTACGCCCACTGCTCAGAGAGGGGGTCAGTGATGAGGTCATTATTGAGGCCATCCACCATGCGCTGACGCTAAAACCTGAACGCCATGAGTTTAATGAGGGTAAGAGCCCGGAGGTCCGATTCATGAATATGACGGGCGGGTAGGTTTCGCCCTATCCCATAGCATCCATTAAAATCATACTTTTCAATCACTTGAAAAATAGCTTGTCCTAAGGCTACACTAGCCAAAGAATTCAGAGCATCAAGACAAACTATCTATTCATCTCTAAAGCTTTTCTAATTCATCAAACCCTAACTATTTCAATTAGCGGTTCAAACATGAACATGGCTGGCTTTCTACCTGAGGCCTCTTCCAGCGTAACAAGAACCCCTTCATCAACCAACTTTCTAGTGAAACGCGCAGCTGTATGAGGAGGAATCCCACTTGTTCCTGTAAATCTATTATTTCTAAAATATGGATTGGCGAACATGAAATCTAAAGCATCCACTCCCCACTTTGATGAAAGAATAGAATTAAATTTGTGCTTCATATCTTCGTATAGCACATTAATATTCTCAGCAATTTCTAGGTTTCTAATTGCCTGATTCGTTAATGCTTCCAAGAAAAAAATACACCACGATGT
>JABHIC010000209.1 GCA_018671205.1 Gammaproteobacteria bacterium | reverse complement strand
GGGGGTGGACTAAAAAACATGTTTTTGCTGAAAAAGCCTGTCAAGGATTATTTTCCGTTAACACCCCTGAATAGTTACCCCACTTCTTGGCCAGCTTTTTGGCTGCCTGCTGCGGAACTACACCAAAAGTGAGCATCTCGCCATTGGAGTTGGCTACCGCTGTCTGCAGTGGCACCATCATTCCCAAAATAAGTATCCATGAAACCATAGTGTGGAACTTCATAACTCTCTTCCTCCAGAAAAAAGGCGCTGTTTCGGCTTACTCCCCCTCACAGGGGCACCGTCAAACCATAGAATAGCTGACTCCTCTCTATCTTAATCTAAATATCCCTATACGAACAGAGGGTAGGCTCACTCATTCTCTGGAATATCCGATGGACCACCCCACTACGATGAGTCTGTCGGATTATTTCGATACAGCGCTCACTCTCTGCTTTCGCCGCCGCAATTACCTTGAGTCCATGTTATTCAGAAATATGCTGCCATTAAGAACCCAAAAAACCCGACCAAGATCTCTCTTGGTCGGGTTTTTCACACTTTTTTGAGTGATTAACGAATAGTTAAGGCAGTTCGTTGACTCTCTTACTGTGCAACCGGTGCTGCTGGTGCGGGTGCACGAGGAGCATAGGCTGGAGCCTGGTAGCGTTGAGGATAGGGCATTGGCATCGGAGCATAACCATAACGTGGCGCATAACCACCACCATAACGATAATAGTCATCATCATCGTCATCATCCCACTCGTCCATCATCTCTTCCATCCAGTACATGGGTGTCCACTCTGGCCAGTCGTTATCGTCGTCCCAGCCATTGTTGCTTCCGAACATTCCGGCACTGGCTACACTACTTGCCATCAATGTGGCGGCTGCGACTACTGAAAATGCAATTCTTTTCATTATTAATCTCCTGAAAACTAAAAAACTGTTTTAAACACTAGAAAGTGAACGCATTATACTATAACGTTATTGAATATTCAACTTCTTTGTTCTATTTATTCCACTCGCTGATCAATCGTTAGCTCAACCACCTCTTGTTGTGATGTCAAAACCTCGATTGAGCCGACCAAATCCCCACTTCCCCCGGTTGCCACACCGCTTTTCGAGACCTTGGCCCCTACTGTCACCCGCTCTACGCTGGAGAGGTTGTTACCCGGAATCATAGCCATCGAATCATCCAGACGAATGGTCACCGGCAGGTCCGCAACGGTGAGTCGCTGAGCCGCCAGAGGTGGCCCCCCTCTTTCTGCCGCCTTGGCATAAATAAAGACCGTATCACTCGCCTCTACATGCTCTTGCAGTGCAGAATCGATGGATACTGATACCGTCAGCACCATCTCTGCCACTGCCTCCGCCATCTTCATCAGTGGCTGCTGCAGACGCCCCAATTTCTGCTGTGCCTTGAAGCCGGCCTGGTTGATCATCTCAACAATCTCCGGATCTTCCGACGGTATCACATTCGAGAGCCGCTCCCAATACCCCAGCGCCTGCTCATATTCGCCCTGGTCAAAATGGATATGTCCCGCCAACCAGAGTGCATCATTATGGGTGGGATCCAGCGCCAGGGCACGATTAAGTTGCTGAATTGGCTCACCTCGCCAGTCGCCACCCCGCTGCTCAGCCAGTGCCTCGCCATAATCCAGTAACAACTGGGGGTTCTCTCCAGCCCCGGACTGCTGAAGCGCCCGTTCATAGACCCCAACCACCTTCTGGCTCTGCCCCAGATAGCGGTAGGATTTGGCCAACATCATCCACCCCTCCAGGTTTGAGGGCTCCTGCTGTAATTTCTGCTCCAGCTTTGCAACCGTCTGCACAAAGGCCTCACTGTTCTGGCGCTGCTGTGCCGCCATAGCACTCTTTGCATGCTCTATATTGAGCCCCTCTGGCTCACCCAACTGCCCATAGAAGACAAATGCGATGAGTGGCACCAACAGCAGAGTAATTACTCCTCCGATCTGCCCTGCCCTGCCACTTGATGCCGCCGCCTGTTCATCTCCCTCCAGATCAGCAAGTAGTTCACGTTTGAGTTCCGCCTCTGCCTGCTCAAACTGGGCCTCGTTGATCTCACCTTGCTGTAGATCCTCCCTGATCTCCTCCAACCGCTGCTGAAAAATAGCAAGATTGGTCTCTCTGCGGGCAACACCCAACTGCTGTCCTCTCCCAAACAGGGGAGGTAACAGAAACAGTAGCGCCACAATAACCATCGCTACAGCCCCCAGCCAGAACATCATCTCATTACTCATTTCAATACCTCATCCAATTTTTTCTGCTCACTCTCACTCAGCGCACCAACAACCGGGGCCTCTTCTGTGGCTTGTACCCGCTGTCGACGCAGCTGTACAAGTAGTAACCACGCTCCAACAGGAATCAGCAACAGAGGCAAACCCCAGAGTAGCCAGGTCCGTGCCTCGATCTGTGGACGGTAGAGGACAAAATCACCATACCGAACCACAAACCAGTGCCGAATCTCATCATCACTCTTGCCCTGCTTCATCATCTCGTAGACCTTCATCCGGTGGTCTCGTGCAAGATCTGCATTGGAGCCCGCGATATTGGTATTTTGACACTTTACACAACGAATCTCCTGAACCAGTTGTTTGAAACGATCCTCCTGTAGCTGAGTCTCAAAAATAAGACTATCAATGGGGGCTGCTGCAGAGAGTGGCGCCCAGAGTAGCAATAGCAGATAGACCATTTTTATTAACTGTTTTTGCATCATCCTGAGCCCTTTATTGAGTTCAATTAACCCGTTCATGAATCTTGAGTAAGGCACTTACCCTCTCCTGCAACCATTTTGCGCACCGTTTTCATGATGTTACCCACATTATTCCTCACCTCTTGGCGGTTCTCTGGATTAGGTACCGGCCGGTCATTAAGGGGGCCCGTGATACGGTTACAAATTCGCCCCTCTACGTCGATCAGAAAGGTCTCAGGCGCTCCCGTTACCGCCCACTCCAGCCCAGCGATATTCTCCCCATCATCACCGGTCTTTTGGTAGGGGTTTCCCAGTCGGCCCAGCCATAATAGTGCGGCCTCCCTGCTCCCCCCTGAGTCGGGACGATCTGTCCAGTTGATACTGAAAATTGGGACCTCACCCGTTGCCGCAAGCCGCATCAATACATCATGCTCTGCCCGACAGGAGGGACACCAGGTCGCCCAGACATTGACCAGACTCACCTGTCCATTGAGATCAGCTCTACTGAAACGATCTCCTGTGGCAATCAGATCCGGCAGATCAAACTCGGGTGCCAGCTTGCCGATCATCGGTGAGTCATCACTCTCATGGCGGGGATTGAGATAGAGCCCCAGATAGAGCAGCAGAAACAGCAGTACTACAAAAGAGATTGGCAGTAAAGCCCTGGATCGTGTTGCCATATATCGTTATACCTGTATGTTTTATATGTGCCTGAAACGATGTTTCGATACCGTTATATCGAAACATCCAGAAAGATGAGGTTGTTCTCAGTAGGACTGATCCTGATAGCTGGTTGCCCCGGATAGCTCCTCTGCCTCTCTGGCCTGTGCTCTGCGCACTGCCGAACGAACCTGCTCCGGTGCGGTTCCCCCCCGGTGGTTCCGGGCGGCAACCGAGCCCTCCAGCGTCAATACCTCAAATACATCCTGTTGAATGACCTCAGAGAACTGCTGAAGTTCCTCTAAGCTCATTTGAGCCAGATCTTTCTGTTCCTCAATGCCATAACGAACAGCCTTACCCACAATCTCATGAGAGTCTCGAAAAGGGACACCTGCACGTACCAGATAGTCGGCCAGGTCGGTGGCTGTAGAGAAACCTTTAAGTGCGGCTGCCCGGGTCTGTTCGCGCCTGACCACAACCGTTGGCATCATATCCGCATAGACCTTGAGCGACCCCTTCAGGGTATCCACTGCGTCAAAGAGCGGCTCTTTATCCTCTTGATTATCTTTATTATAGGCCAGTGGCTGCCCCTTCATCAGGGTAAGCAGTGCAACCAGATGACCATAGACTCGACCACTCTTGCCCCGTACCAGCTCGGGGACATCTGGATTCTTTTTTTGCGGCATGATGGAGGAGCCCGTACAGAAGCGGTCTGGTAACTCAATAAAACTGAATGGATCTGAGGTCCAGAGCACCAACTCCTCAGAGAACCGGGAGAGGTGCATCATAACCAGTGAGGCAGCCGCAGTGAACTCAATGGAAAAGTCCCGGTCACTAACCGCATCCAGCGAATTTTCTGCCGGGCTATCAAAACCCAGTAATCTGGCGGTGATGGTTCGGTCAATCGGGAAGGTGGTTCCTGCTAGTGCAGCAGCCCCTAACGGCATCACGTTAACCCGCTTGCGACAGTCCCGTAAACGCCCCTGGTCCCGTACCAACATCTCGTACCAGGCCATCATGTGGTGGCCAAAAGTAGTGGGCTGGGCGGTCTGCAGGTGGGTAAAGCCGGGCATGATGGTCTCTGCCTCCCGATCCGCCAGGGTCAACAGTGCCGCCTGAAGCCGCCCTAGCTCTGCAAGAATGGTATCGATTTCATCCCGCAGCCAGAGCCGAATATCTGTCGCCACCTGATCATTCCGTGAACGGCCCGTATGGAGTTTTTTCCCCACATCACCGATCTCAGCCACCAGGCGTGACTCTATATTCATGTGAACATCTTCCAGTGCAATCGACCAGTGGAAGGCTCCCTCACGAATTTCGCTCAGAATCGACTCCAACCCCTCTACAATCTGCTCCCGCTCCTCTGCCGTCAAGACCCCAACCTCTGACAACATTCGTGCATGGGCAATTGAGCCCCTGATATCGTAGTATGCCAAACGCTGATCAAAGGTAACCGAGGCGGTAAAGGCCTCCACAAAGGCATCGGTTGACTCGGTAAAACGACCCGTCCAGGGCTTCTCCTTCACGTTCTGCTGTTCCATTTCGACTCCTAACGAATCATTTTAGCGGCTAATGCCAGAGATTCATCAATAAAGGCGCTAACAAAATCACGGACACCCAGCCCCACCATTCGCTTCTGCACCTCCTCTCCTTTTCCATTGAGGAAGAGCAGGGTCGGGGTCACCCAGACCCCATAGTTCTGGCTCAACTCGGAAGGCTCCACTGGGTGGCCGGAAAAATCCTTAATCTCATCAAAACTATCCAGGTGAATCTTACGAATCAGTACCTTGCTGTCATACTCCCGATTACGTAGTAGGGGCAACAGGTAGTCTGACTCCATCACCATGCAGTAGGGACACTCCTCTGCAGAGACCATCAGCAACAGGGGTACTTTTCGCTCAGCTGCCAAAGCACCATCTCGCTGCAGGTCATCCGTCAACCGCAAATGGTTAATCTCGGCGGCCGCACTGCCCAGAAAGAGCAGGAGCAGCACCTCTATCCATAAAAAATATTTGAAAAACTGGTTCACGCTATCTTCTGCAGAGGCATTAGCCTCGGCATTCCTTTATACTTTAGTATTAGTAAAACAGTGATTGTAACAGGCGTTTCTGTAAATAGTCATTTTTAGAGACACCATAACCTCTATCTGGAATCTTATCATGTTATCCAAGCTTCGAATTGCAACCCGAAAAAGTCCGCTGGCACTCTGGCAGGCTGAATATGTCAAAGAGCGTCTGCAGACGATCCATTCCGGACTTGAGGTAGAGCTGGTAACCATGAGTACCAGAGGAGATAAAATCCTCGACACTCCACTGGCAAAAATTGGTGGCAAGGGTCTGTTTGTCAAAGAGTTAGAGACCAGAATGCTAGAGGGGGATTGTGATATCGCGGTCCACTCAATGAAAGATGTACCGATGGCATTCCCCGAGGGGCTCTTCCTGCCGGTCATCTGTGAACGAGAGGTTCCACTGGATGCCTTTGTCTCCAACCAATATGAGCGCTTTGAGGATCTACCCGAGGGGGCACGGGTCGGCACCTCCAGCCTGCGCCGCAAGTGCCAGCTACTTGACCTGCGTCCCGATCTGGAGATTCTGGACCTGCGGGGCAACGTCAACACCCGTTTGAGAAAGCTTGATGAGGGAAATTTTGATGCCATCATCCTCGCCTCTGCGGGGCTGATCCGTCTGGAGATGGCGTCTCGTATCCGTAGCCAGATTGAGCCTGAGGTAATTTTACCTGCGGTTGGCCAGGGTGCCGTTGGTATTGAGTGCCGTAATGATGACCCGACAGTGTTAGAGCTGATTCAACCGCTCAACCACCTGGAGTCGGCCACCCGGGTTATGGCGGAACGCGCCCTCAACCTGCGGCTGGAAGGAGGCTGTCAGGTTCCAATCGGCAGTTATGCCACACTGGATGGAGATCAGCTCTATCTACGGGGACTGGTTGGTGCCATCGATGGATCGACCATCATCCGCAGAGAGATTCACGGTCACGCCTCCGAGGCAGAGACTCTCGGAGTCACTGTGGCAGAACAGTTACTGGAAGGGGGTGCCAAAGAGATTCTACAGGCACTCTACGAGAGTGCAGAGTAACCTAATACCCCCCTCTCCGCTGCAGGGACGAGGCATTCTGGTCACCCGCCCCAAACATCAAGCCGCAACACTGATCAGGCAGTTGGAAGATGCCGGGGCCCGGGCCTACCCATTCCCGGTCATTGAGATTCTGCCCCCCCTTAATCTGCTCCCGGCCACCCAACAGTTTCAGCGACTTGAGCAGATCGATATTCTCATTTTCATCAGTGCCAATGCGGCACGAATTGGTCTACAGTGGATCAATGAGCAGACTGTACTGCCCGACTCCATTGCGATTGCTGCAGTGGGGCAGGCCACCTCACGTGCCCTGCAACAGCTGGGGGTCTCTGTAGATATCCTCCCAACAGAACGTTTTGATAGTGAAGGGCTGCTCGATACACCCCAGCTTCGTACAGTAGAGGGGAAAAAAATTCTAATTGTCCGTGGTGAGGGGGGGCGTGAGCTACTCGCCTCCCGGCTTCGTGAGCGAGGAGCAACCGTTGACTATGCCGAGACCTATCGCCGCACGCTACCAGAAACTGACCCCGCACCCATCCTGCGAGCCTGGCAACAGAAACAGATTGATGCGGCTATTGTCACCAGCAATCAGGGGCTGGATAACCTGATCCAGATTATTGGAGCCGATGGGCATGCGGATCTACTGCAAACCCCCCTAGTGGTTATCAGTGAAAGAACCCGAGAGGTGGCTCGTAATCGCGGTTTTATTCACCCCCCCCTGCTCACACAAAACCCCAGTGAGGGTGCAATCCTTGATACACTTTGCCACGGCTTCAGCAGCAGAGAGTGGCTTCTGAAGGCGCAATAAACACAACACTGTAGAGCACAGACAACCCCTTACACATAGAACCAATATTGAGCAATAAAAACAATGAGTAGTCAAGAAACTGTAGCTGAGGAGATGATTGTTGAGGCCGAGGTACTCTCTGAGATCCGCTCTGAAGCCACTGATGAGAACCGGCAGACGAGACAACGGTCCCCATACCCTATCACTGTTGCTATTGCCCTCGCCGGCGTGGCACTAGCCGCAGCCATCTCTTGGCAACTGGGTCAGACGATGTCACAAAAATCTTTACAAAGCAGCCAGCAGGCCACTGCTCAAGGGGTAAAGAATCAGCAGCAGATTGGTGGCCTACAGGGACAGATCAGCCCACTCATCCAACGCATTGAGTCACAACAGGCAGAGCTCACCACTCAGCAACAGCAGTTGAGACAGCAGCAGCAGGCATTTGAAAAGCTACAATCCCAAACAGAGGGCGCGCTACAGCAGCAGGAACAGCTGGTTCAGCAGCTCCTCCACAGCAGCCGTGAGCAGAGTCGTCAGCTTAACCAGAGTGTTGCTGCCCTGGCACGACGCGTTGACCGGCGTGAAAACAATCTCCATACCGCTGCCGCTCTGCGACTGCTACAGATCGCTGAGGAGCAGTTAATGATTACCCATGACCTGGCTAGCGCCCAACAGGCACTGGCTCAGGCGGGTCAACAGATCACCGCCTCGGGTGATCCCATTCTGCTGCCGATCCATGAGCTGATCCAGCAGGAGCTGGAGCAGGTACGTGAGACGACCACTCCAGACCTCCATGCAGCACTGGCCCGGATCAGTCAGGCGATAAAGGCCGCCGACAATCTTCCTCTCGCTCAGGTCACTGACTACCAAGCTAGCTCTACCCTGTCGGAGAGTGAGGAGGAGTGGAGTACTGAGCTTATTCTGCGGAAGGTGTGGCGGGACCTGTTAACCCTGATACGGATCGACAAACGGGAGCAGGAGCTGCCGGTGATCGCCTCCCAATCCGAGGTAGAGATGAGTCGGCTGGTTCTGAAACTACGGCTGGAGCAGGCACAAAATACCCTATTAATGCGTGATACCCCCCTCTTTCAGGAACGGATCCAAAATGCCCTTGCATGGCTGCCACTATTTGATAAGGAGAGTGAGTCGGTGGTCGCCCTTCAGCAGCAACTGACAGAGCTCACCCAGCTACAGCTTGAGACGGATCTCCCCACCATCGGTGAGGCACACCGCAGACTGCGTGCCATTCTTGCCCAGCGTAAAGAGACTCCCACCTCATCCCCAGCCACAGATACTTCTGAATCACCATGAGACGGATACTGGTATTAACCTCAATCCTCTTGGTCGCCAGTGTGGCGGCTCTGGAACTACGTGGACAGAGCGGTTATCTACTCCTGCGGCTGAATGAGTGGACCATTGAGACCAGCCCCAGTTTTGCGCTCATCACCCTGCTAACCCTATTTCTACTCCTGCAGGGGCTGATACACCTCTTGCTCCGCTTTATCCACTCCCCGCGTGACCTGAAGCAGTGGAGTCAGCGCCAACGGGTCAAGCGCTCCCAGAAGCAGCTGACGCTGGGGCTGATCACCCTGGCCGAGGGAGAGTGGAAAAAGGCGGAACTGCTGCTCAGCAAATCAGCGGAACATAGCGAGACCCCACTGATGCACTACCTCGGTGCTGCCAATGCCGCTCAAAAACAGAATTCGGATGAGCGCCGTGACCATTATCTACAACAAGCGCACCAAGAGGTACCCAAAGCAGACTTTGTGATCCGCCTGACCCAGGCAGAGCAGCTGGTCAGCCAACAGCAATTTTCCGAGGCACTGGAGATACTCAATCCACTACGAGAGGAGCGTTCCAACCACCCCAAATTGTTACAACTACTGGCACAATCGCTCTCTGCACTGCAACAGTGGAAAGCACTGCTGCAGCTCATTCCCCGGTTAAGAAAAACGGAAGAGGTTGACCTGGATGAGCTAAACCAACTGGAGCTATTGGCAGAGAACCACCTGCTCACCCAGTCTGCCGACAAAGGGGGCAAAGGTGCACTACAGAAACAGTGGAAGCTACTCTCCAGACGGCAACGTCACCAGCCCGAGCTGGTCTACCACTATGCCACCCTGCTGATCAGGGCCGGCGAAAAAGAGTCCGCTGAGACACTACTGCGTAAAGAGATTCAGCATCAGTGGTCTGAACAGCTGGTAACTCTCTACGGGAGTTTTAGCACGGATACACCTGATCAGCAGATTCATATCGCTGAGAAGTGGCTGGAGCAACACGCCGATAGTGCTGCACTTCAGCTCACACTGGGAAGGCTACTGATGCAGGAGCAGGTCTGGGGAGCTGCACAACAGCACCTGGAACGGAGTCTGAAGATTCACCCCAGTAGTGCCGTCTACCAGGCGCTGGCTCAGCTGATGAAACAGAATCAGGATCTGGCTGCAGCCCTACACTACTATGAGGCGGAGGTGGCTCTGCTCCGAGGAAAAACGGAGCCACCACACTCCACAGCAATAAGCGTGGTTACCGACTACGACTCTTTACCCTCAGAGGCTCCGGCAACCTCAAATGAGTCAAAGTAGAGACGCTTCTCTGGTAACTTACGCGCCATAAAGGCCTTCTTCCCCGCCTCCACCATCACCGGAGGGCCCGCCATATAGACATCTCTGCCAGAGAGATCATAGAAGTCCTCATAGACGGCCTCATGGACAAACCCGCTACGTCCTTCCCAACCCGCGTCTGGATCTGAAAGAACCGGGATAAACTTGATATTCTCATGCTCGTTAGCCCAGCTCTCCGCCAGTGCCTTGAGGTAGAGATCTTTCTCACTGCGCACCCCCCAGTAGATGTAGATCGTATTCTTCATCCCCAGCTCTATCGCATGTTCAACAATCCCCTTGATCGGAGCAAAGCCGGTTCCACCCGCCACCATGACCAGATCATTGCGTGAATCCTCACGCAAGAAAAATGTTCCCAGTGGCCCCTCAATACGGAGAATATCCTTCTCTTTCATATCGTCAAAGAGGTGCGGAGTAAAGAAGCCATTCGCTACCAGACGAATATGGAGCTCAATCTCGGACTCATTATGGGGGGCATTGGCAATAGAGAAGGCACGACGCTTATCCCCCTCCAGTAGAATCTCAATGTATTGGCCCGCAAGAAACTGTAGATGTTCATCCTCTGGCTGCTTCAGGTAGAGCCGTATCACATCATCTGCAAGTCTCTCGATCTTGCTGATCTTGGTCGGCATGGTATGAACCTGGATCGCCTCAGCCCCTTTCACCTCCTCTACCTCAACCAGCAGATCACTCTTCGCCTCTGCCTTGCAGCAGATGATCATCCCCTCAGACAACTCATCCTCAGTCAGTGGCTCTGGTTTATACTCATCCTGATAGACAAACTCCCCCCCCGTCACTTTTGCCTTACAGGCACCACAAAATCCATTCTGGCAACCGTAGGGAAAGGCAACACCATGTTCCAGTGCGGACTCGAGAATATTTTCCCCCTCTTTTGTCTCAAACTCGGTGCCACTGGGTTGTAGTTGAATACGGTTGACCATCGATTGTTCCTCTATTTTCTATTCCATGAAAGGGCATCACTCCCTAAAGACCGACTATTTTGATCTGTTATTGTTCAGGAATCAACCGAAATTTTGACCTATCTATAGTCCCAGCTCATCCCACATCTCATCCACCCGCTGTTTTACCACAGCATCCATCTCAATCGCCTGTCCCCATTCTCGTGTCGTCTCCCCCTCCCACTTATTGGTCGCATCCAGCCCCATTTTCGAGCCGAGACCGGAGACCGGAGAGGCGAAGTCGAGATAGTCAATGGGGGTGTTCTCCACCAGTGTGGTATCTCGTACCGGGTCCATCCGGGTGGTGATCGCCCAGATCACATCCTCCCAGTTACGCACATTGATATCCTCATCGGTCACGATAATAAATTTGGTATACATAAACTGACGCAAGAATGACCAGACCCCCATCATCACCCGTTTGGCATGGCCGGGATACTGCTTCTTCATACTCACCACCGCCATACGGTAAGAGCACCCCTCCGGGGGGAGATAGAAATCCACAATCTCCGGGAACTGCTTCTTCAGAATCGGAACAAAAACCTCATTCAGTGCCAACCCCAACACCGCCGGTTCATCGGGAGGGCGGCCGGTATAGGTGGAGTGGTAGATTGGATTTTTACGGTGGGTGATGCGCTCAATGGTAAAGACCGGGAACCGATCCACCTCGTTGTAGTAGCCGGTATGGTCACCAAATGGCCCCTCTTCAGCCAGCTCATCCGGATCAATCACCCCCTCCAGAATAATCTCGGCAGTTGCCGGCACCTGTAACTCCGAACCTTTACAACGCACCACCTCCGTTCTGGCACCGCGCAACAGCCCAGCAAAGGCATATTCAGAGAGTCCATCAGGAACCGGAGTAACTGCACCCAGAATGGTCGCCGGGTCCGCACCAATCACTACTGCTACCGGAAAGGGTTCCCCCGGATGGGCCTCTTTCCACTCACGAAAATCAATCGCCCCCCCCCGATGGGAGAGCCAGCGCATAATCACCCGGTTTTTGCCAATTACCTGCTGGCGATAGATCCCCAGATTCTGCCGCTCTTTATTAGGACCACGGGTCACCACCAGCCCCCAGCTGATCAGTGGTCCGGCATCACCGGGCCAGCAGGTCTGGATCGGCCACTGCGCAAGGTCAACCTGCTCTCCCTCCAGCACCACCTCTTGGCAAGCGGCCCTGTTCCGTACCTTGGGAGACATATTCAACACCTGCCTGAAGATGGGCAACTTCTCCAGCGCATCCCGAAACCCTTTGGGTGGATCCGGCTCTTTCAGATAAGCGAGGAGCTGTCCCACCTCACGCAAATGTTCGACCGATGGCTGGCCCATTCCCAACGCAACCCGTCGGGGCGTACCAAAGAGGTTCGCCAGCACGGGTATGGCTGACCCTTTCGGCTTCTCGAAGAGCAGTGCCGGCCCTTCAGCCCGCAGTACCCGGTCGGCAATCTCGGTCATCTCCAGATGAGGATCGACCTCCTGGGTAATACGTCTCAGTTCGCCCTGTTGTTCCAGTTGATCAATGAATGTGCGCAGATCCGCTGCACTCATGGGTTACCATACTCAAACTGATCCCGATGAAGCACTGTGCCCTCTTTGGTGACCACCTTGATACTCCAGACCCCCTGCCATCCCGGAATCAGATTTTTGCTGGACCAGACCCTCCAGCGTGGACCTTTCACCTCACCCAGTGACACCTTGGCCATCTCTCGCCCCTGATACTCCCAGAGATGGAAAATCTGTTTTCCTGTCTGCTCGCTCAGGTCACTAAAGTAGAAGATCTTGCGCTCATCACTGCTCAGCTTGCAGACCTGGTCAACCGGCTCTCTCTTATTCCGATCCACCTGACGGGTAAATTGACCGCGGGAAACGGCATCTGATCTGCTCCAGGCAAAAAGACATCCGGGAACATCGCTCTCCTCCAGCATCTTTTGAGATACTCCACGGCCCTCTGCACTCCCTGCAGGATCCGCTTGAGCCACAGCCAACCACTCTGAGCTCAGCCACAGGGTTACCGGCACCAGCAATAGTGTGGGCAATAACCAAAACTGTCTATTCATGCGCCTCAAACTCCTCCCCATTCTTTTAACCTTTTGTTGTCACGGTGCAACTGCTGAGAGTAACGCTCTTCGCGGAGCAGGGTACCCCTCAACGGTACGACCCGAATTCTGCGGATCCAGAAAATCCGACAGCGACTCAAACCGCATCCACTCCGTGCTACGCTGCTCATCAACTGTGGTTACCGATTGATTCAGGCAGCGTATCTGCTGGAACCCAACTCGCCTCAGCCACAAAATTAATGCCTCGACAGAGGGGATAAACCAGACATTTCTCATCTTTGCATATCGCCCCTCAGGAACCAGTACCGTCTCGACTCCCCCCTCCACCACTAGGGTCTCCAGTACCAGCTCCCCCCCACTTCGTAATGTGCCGCACAACTGATAGAGATGATCAATTGGAGAGCGGCGATGATACAGCACCCCCATAGAGAAAACTGTGTCAAACCTCTGTAGTTGATCCGGTATCGACTCCAGCCCGACCGGCACCAGATGAACCCCCAATGGCTCTTCTATATAGCGGCTAATAAGCTGAAATTGTGACATAAAAAGGAGGTTTGGATCAACTCCAATAATTGTGTCTGCCCCAGCCCCCGCCATGCGTAACGCATAGTAGCCATTGCCACACCCCACATCGAGAATTATCCGTCCCGCGAGGGGTTGAATCTGAGACTGTATACGCGCCCACTTCCAATCCGAGCGCCACTCGGTATCGATGGAGAGTCCAAACAGCTCAAAGGGCCCCTTACGCCACGGCATCAGCTCTCTTATCCGCTGTTCAAGCTGACTGCGCTCATCCTCACTACAGGCGGCAGCACTACCCAGCTGAATTTTAGCCTGGTCAAGCACAACCCGGTCGGCCTGTAGCGGTGGAAGCTGCTCCAGCACAGATAGCCAGCGGGGCAGATTGCCATTGTGGCCCGGGTCAAACAGCGGGGGAAGTTCTATGGCTAACTGCTCACTCCACCCCTCCAGCCCCAGC
>JABHIC010000208.1 GCA_018671205.1 Gammaproteobacteria bacterium | reverse complement strand
TATCCTAATACCCTCAAGACTATAAACTAATACTCTGAACAACAAAAAACCCACCGCCGTTAAGCTGATGGGTTTGGTCTTGGGTCGTTATCATCACCCTCTTAAATTACTGTTTTAAGTAAATATATGGCGGAGAGACAGTCAATCGAAAAGGTCACATACATAGTTGATACTCTTACGATTCCGCTCAATCCGATTTTCAAGATACCCTCAATTGTACCCACAATCAATCATTATTTATCCGAGTTCAAGCCTTTTTGATGTCAGTCAGCAGGGGCAACTGCTGACCGGGCAGATCGCTCATGCAACTCGTGTACCAGGCTTTGGGCGTTGCTTAAATAATCCTCAGCGGCGAAGGCTGAAATGAACAGAGAGCGTGTATTGACCACGGCCTCCCCCTTGTGATCGTCTGTAGCGCCTGAGATTGCTGCCAGTAGTGCACCAACTGTATACAGCTCCGCATCCAGTCGATCCAGAATATCGGTGGCGGTGGCTTTGGGGTTAATTGTCGAGGCGATAACATTCATAAAACATTCTCCATATAAGGCGAGGGCGAAGCGTGATAAATGGCCGTAGCCACCCTCCAGCATGGAGACTTCGCCCTCAAAAATGTTTAGATTACGGTAGGATTATCACGTCCATGCTATTTACTTTACCTTATGTCCGAACCTCAAGCTTGGGAATTGACGCAACCCCCCCTCACAAATCAGCTATCTGATAATGGAAACTTATATAGGTATAAACTCCTAATACCCACATAATCGGTATGGTTATTCCGAAGGGTGGGGATAGGGGTATTTTTATAGGGGTAAAGGGTGAATTTATCCTCTTAAGATACTACCTTTCTCGTTTTAACTGAGGCGAATTACGGGTCCAAAATAGGGACCCTCCCAACAAGAGAAGCCCCCCCCACTCTCCAGAGAAGGAGTCCCCCTACGATATTTTTTTGGTGTAGGATGCGTGGATGTCTGCTCCCCCAGAACACCGCCAATTGGCGCACTCTCTTTGGCAAGCAAAGCTTGGTCAGCAGCGACGCCGAGTAGCGAGCATGCTCAGGTTGAAGGCGCCGTTCTGGCTGGCTGAGGCTATTTTGGTTTGGGCGTGGCGCTTGGTTGTCGTAGTTAGAATTCGGGGGCGCGGCGGCCTTGAGGCTTTGTGGGGGCTGCATGTGGCACCGCTTCGGCTGCCGGCCGATATTGAGCTTGAGCTGCTCGCCGAATGGGTAGCGGTGCTGTATGGCACGCGCCCTGACAACTTGAAGCAGCGGCTGAGTGAGATACAGCGCGGTCACGAGGGAATAGGCGCGCCATACCGAGCTGGTGAAGTGGAGTTTTACTTGGTCGCGGCAGAGCCTGTGATTATTTTGGCGCGTCAGCTGGAGGATGAGTACGGCGTTCTGGTTAAGCCAGCTTAGCAATTGTTTTGAGAAGTGCCGTGGCATCACGCAAATTGAGTCGCTCGTCACAAATCAGCTTTGCCAGCCCAATTACATCACTATCTGGCAGGTAGTCTCGTGCTTTTCCGAGTTGGGTAAAGATCCCTTTTTTGGGCGCCCCAGTTCGTGGGTGGTAGAGCCAGCCGAACCGGTGTTGCTGCCCGCTCTCTTCGATTAGCTCCAGTCCGCGCATCAGGCGGAAGATCCCCAAGACTTCTAGCTTGCTGCATCCGAAGAGGCTCTGTAGTGTCCGCTGGTCAACTTCGGAGAGCCTCGGCTTAGGGCCGACCTTGCGTGGGGTTTTTTTTACATCCTTGATCAACTCCATCACGTCCGAAAGCTGCCTGTCTACGTCATCCACTGAATCCGCCTTAGGTTCAGCAAAGCTGTCTGCATCATCCACTCGACTACGCCCGAGCCTTTGGAGGGGAGAATTTTTGAACGCTGCCAACACCGCAGACACGCCGAATCTCATGCAGCGGCAGGCAGATCCCTGAGGAGCCTGATTTTTTGTGGAGAAAGTTTGAGTAGCCGTCCATTCGCTGGTTGGCCATGTCTTGCCAGCGATCAGCTTCGGTGGCGTACGCTCGCTTCAGTCGCTGGACATCAACGCAGACGGCGGTTCCGCCACTCGGGTAATGTGCGGTTAGAACGAATCTTGGCAGGGTCTCTTTAAGGAACCAGCCCAACGAATCACTCGGGCCTTTTAGCTCGATAAGTAAATCGTTAACGCTGCGTCGTCGGAGCTTCTCGTCAACCGTGGCCGCACCTCGCTTGGTGATAATGGCCCGATCGAACCCTAACTTTTGCTCCTGAGACCCGAAAGGTAGAGGGTCAAGCAGTCCATTTTCGGTCAAATCAGGAAACATCAGTTGATACAATTGCATCATCCAGTCGCGATCAGCAGAGGCGTTTGAGGCCCATTGTTCGTCGCTCAAAAAATCGTTGTAGTTGCTCATGCAGCCCCCCCTGAAACCAGCGATAGGCGGGGCGTGAGCCGCTGAAAATCTAGGCGTCTCGCTGATGTTGGGATAGGCGTCTCGCTGACGCTGGGATAGGCGTCTCGCTGACGCTGGGATAGGCGTCCCCTAATAGAGAGGTTCTTGTTTCTCTCTTCCTTCCTTCCTTCCTTCTTTTCGCCCTCGGTAATATCCACACATATTTTGTGGTTATAGGTATTCAGATAGACCGACTCCATGATTTTTTTCACAGTTTCAATCTTTGATTTTTTGGTGAGCACGGCGTCATGTATTGGCGCTGCCGGTATCCCACGCTCAACGCAGCGAAGCAAAACCTCGGTAATGAGCTGACTGTCTAGCCAGTGAAAGTAGGTTCCTCTCCCTGCTTCGAGCCAGTCCGCTATCTTGTGGTGATAGGCCATCAGCGCACGGTACGAGGAATATAGCGCGACATCAGCTGCATCACGCGACAACTTCCCCTTGCTGATATCGCGCTGAATTTTACCTCTCGCAGCCTCAACCGCTCGGCGTATACCTTTAGCGTTTGCAGCACAAAGCATCAACCTTTTGTTTACTTCGCGCTGCAAGGGGGAGGTGTTCGAGGTTGGTGAGTACCCGTCGGGCTGTCCCAGCTCATCAGACAAACAGAGGCCGTTCAAAGAATACATAATGCTTGGATGCAAGCATTTATAGTCGGCAACGGCTGTTTGCTCCCCATCAATCAAGACGTTTGGGCGATCAGCGCGGGGCGTGTTGACTACGGGGCCGTAGTGTCGCCCCCCTCCGGCATCACAGGTAAACGGTTCTGCACCTGCGCTGCTGTTGAAGACTCTGTATAGATCAGTCTCCAAAACACTTTCTTGCAGCGTAAATGCAAAACCTGAGTTATGCGCATTGATTCTTTTTTGGGTCTCTCTCCATTCTGTTGTCTGCTGATTGTCTTTGTAATCTACAGGTGCTGACGCGCCATCAACCTTGCGTGACAATCTGATTAGCTCCGGCTGCTTCTCAGCTATTACGATCAGAGCGAGATCGACATCATCAAGCAGCTGCTGTGTTGCGCGGAACGTGGATTGCAGTCCCTCTCCCGTACCTAGATCCATTGAGCCGGTAGTGCATTTCAGGAAGCCAGCGGCCTCCAGCTTCTCGATTGCCCCGCTTCTTTGTCTGTTGCCGGCACGGGAAGAGGCGTAACGCTCGGGCAAGACAGTTTCGTTGCGCCTCGAGTGCCTAACGAACCTGTAAAGAAGTGCGTTCAGGATGACATCATTCGCTCCAACCCGACTGCGTTCAGGGATAAGCGACAGCGAGGCAATGGCTGAACATATTGTTCTGGTGTAGTCGTTGCCAGATTTAAGATTGAGATTGATTGAGTGCGGGTGACGCGGCATCTTTGCAGCTGGGGAATGGTGCCTCATCACTACTCGCCCTCCACGTCACGAGCATTTGCGAGCGCATCAATCCATTCTAAAATCTCACTCTCCAGCCAAGCAGCTGACTGCTTAGACAACTTTAGCTGCAATGGAAATTCGCCATCACTCATCAAGCGGTAGACTGTGGATTTCGATAGGGAGGTTAATTTTTTGACTTCCCCAATTTTTAAAAGACGAACGCGTTGAGCTGACGGCGAACGGCTGCCTGTATCAGGCAGTGGTAAAACATTCATAAAAAAACTCCAGCTGGTTAGGGTGGAGCCATGTTGAGACGCTGGTTTGGGGGGGACCGGGCCTCCCTAATTTTTAGGGAGATTTCTTTTGACCTCGCTAAAAGTTGTTAGAGTCCCGTTAATTACTATCGTTGATTTTGATATTTTGATTTGCCCTGCCCGCTCTCCATTTATAGCGTCCTCGTAATATATGGGCGCGTACTCCTCAAAATCCATGCTCGGCAACTTCCTTAATCTGAGGAAGTCTCTCCAATCTCCAACGATCCCCCCATCATTGACCTGATCAAATCCTCGCGCCAATTCAGCCATGCAATGAGCGACAGTCATGATTGTGATGTCAATACTGGGGTCTCTAGTGCGCATAAAAGCAGCAACGGATCTGGCGGCTAAAGGCACACCTATAGTGACTTTTCTTTCAGGGCGGATTCGTTGGTTTACCCGCCTTCGTTGAAACAGGGGGTCTCTCAGCAGCGCCTGAACGCTTGCGTGATATGCCGAGTCACCATTTGCCTTGTCATTTATTGCGCACAGCGCCAGCAGCTTGAGCCGGGTTAAGTCGTCGCCGTTAATTAAGGCGATCAAGGGTTGATACTTCGCCCTATTAAGAAAGCGGGCTATGCACTTGACGTGAGTAACCCCTATATGTAGTGTTTTGAGGAGTGAGCACCAAACAAACACCAATAGCTGGAATTGACTACCCTCGTACACTCAATGAATTTGAAACATTTTTCTTGGATGAACATGCCT
>JABHIC010000207.1 GCA_018671205.1 Gammaproteobacteria bacterium | reverse complement strand
TCACCGCTATGGATGAAACGAACCTGTATCGGATCGCGCTGAAATTTTGCCAGGGTTTCGGCAGCCTTTTCGATACGCTGTTTGCGCAGCTCAGGCATCGCTACGGTGGCCGGTTTTTGAGGCAGAATAGAGGAGAGAATGTCGGTGTCAAAGTGGAAGGCATTGCTGCCGACACTGCGCTCCAGCACATCAGCACTACTATCGTCCTGTTTGTGTTGTTCAATCTGCAGGAGCTGATCAAGCTGACGATGGAGCGTATGTAGCTCCTCCTCAAACCGGTCCCAGCGTGCCTCTGAGCGACCATGAATCAGATGGATGATCAGGTGGATCGCGGTGTAGCGGTCATAGGGGAGCAGTTGGTCTCTCTCTGTAACCCCCTCGATTAACTGCTCGAGGTCACTCTGGAGCGTGGCGCGATTCTCTGTGGAGAGATCCAGGTGCTGTTGCAGGCTCTCAGCGGCCTCCTGTAGCAGAGGAAGTGCCTGTAGTGGCCCTTCTCGATCCTCAATCCTGTTGCGGATGGCATGTTCCAGCCAGTCAAGATTATCTTTTAGAAACCGTGCACTGCCCTCGCCGGGGGCAAAGGCATCAATATGCTCCTTCAGAAAGGTGGAGAGTGGTTGTGCATACTGTTGTCGATAGGCCGAATGTCTGGAGAAGAGCACCAGTGGGTAGTCGTAGCGGATTTTAGAGGCATCACGAAACGGATTCAGCAGTGCCGGCAGGTGGTCGCAACTGATGTCCTGGGTCTCACGCTCCACGCTCGGGTCACCGAGATGAAAATGGTGTAGTGTGCGTAGTACCGCAGCCTCTGACTCTGGGTCGGACTGAGTGGTGCGAAGGGTAGGTAGAGGAGGTGCGCTACTCATCGATTCGAGACCTGTTTAAATGGCAAAAGTATCGAGTGCTGCATGGGTGGCGGCAATCTTCTTTGCATCGGTGGTATTATGTCCCTGGCTAGAGAGCTCATCGTAGCAGGGGATATCACTGTTCTGGTAGAGCAGCCCCACTGGAATGATATCCTTAGTGGTCTCATCACGGGCGATCTCCAGTGCCTCTGCCATATTGGAGGGGTCATGTTCCCGGCTCTCCGGGAAGAGACGATCCACACCGGGCGCAACCGGAATACCATTCTCGTGGGTCAGTAGCAGGAGGCGGGAGCTGTCCTCTTGTAGTGCCTTGGTGATGCCATCCACGAAGACCGGGCAACGCTGGATAATACGGACAAAACTGGTCCCTTTATGGGCGTGTGCGGCCTTGAGCGTCTCATGCAGTAGCGGTGGATTCCAGTCCACTACCTGAGCCACAAAGGAGGCATTGGTGATGCCCAGCGTGACGGTGTTGGGGTTGAGCATATCGAGGGAGGCCCCCTCGGGGTGGGTGTTGGTTGGCAGATTGATCGGGCTGGTGGGGGAGGTCTGCTTTTTGGTCAGACCATAGATCTGGTTATCAAACACCAGTACGGTCATGTTCATGTTGTAGCGAATGGCATGAACCCAGGGGCCAGCACCAATAGAGAAACAGTCACCATCTCCGGTCGCTACCCAGACATCGAGATCCGGACGGCGGGATTTGACCCCACAGGCAAGCGGCAGGGCGCGACCATGCAGGCCATGTAGTCCATAGGTGGCCATGTAGTGGGGCATTCGGCTGGAGCAGCCAATACCGGAGACAAAGACGCTCTTCTCGGGGGGAAGCTGTGCATCACGCAGTATGCGGTGGGTGGTTGCCAGTACCGCATGGTCCCCACAACCCGAACACCAGCGTGCCTCATTACCCTCATAATCGTCCAGTGTGAAGTAACGCTCCTGAATGTCGAGCGACCAGTCAGCCTTGATTCCAAACATGGTTATTCTCCTGTCGCTGAATTGAGTGTATCGAGATGGCCCTGTAGCGCCTGTTCAATCAGGTCTGGCTGTAGGGGGTGGCCATAGACCACCGACCAGCAGTCCACATCCACCAGCGTCTGTACACGCAGCAGTGTGGCCAGTTGTGCATAGCGTCGATTCTCTGCGGTAATCATCGGTGCATTGGGGTCATCACTGTAGTTGACCTCGACGGTCATCACTTTGTTGAAGCGGGAGAAGATATCTTTCAGTCCCGGCTCAAGAGGGGAGAGAAAACGGAGGTGGATGGCCGAGACCTTATTGCCCCGCTCGCGCAGGTTATCGACCGCCTCTTCAATCGCTCCGAAGGTGGAGCCCCAACCGACCACCAGAAGGTCACCATCCTCGCCGCCGTGAATCTTTGGTGGGGTAAGTGTGCTTTGCAGAGTTGCCAGCTTGCGGCTACGCATACTGGTACTCTGCTGGTTCTCTGCCGCCTCGTAGGAGACCTTGCTGCGTTTGGTATGAGAGAGCCCGGTCAACACATATTCTCCGTTGGGCATACCGGGGATCGGGCGCTGTGAGAGTCCTGTCTTCTTATCCCAGTCATAGGCAGGGATCTGTGGGTTCCATTCGGACTGATCCAGTGGTGGAGCCAGCATATCGCGGGTCAGTTCCGGGCGCTCCCACGGCTGTACGCCGGTGGCAAGATTGGCATCGGTCAGTACGATGACCGGGGTACGAAATGCCTCGGCCAGTTTGCGAGCCAGTACCACCAGGCTGAAGCACTCGGCAATGGTGGCGGCTGCGAGAATTACTTTTGGTGCATCACCGGGCATCCCGTAAAGGGAGGAGAGCAGATCGCCCTGCTCAATCTTGGTGGGCAGGCCAGTGGAGGGGCCACCACGCTGCACATCCACGATGACCAGTGGAATCTCGGCCATTACCGCTAGCCCCAGATTCTCGGTCTTTAGTGCCATACCGGGACCAGAGGTGATGGTACAGGCGGTCTTGCCGGCATAAGAGGCGCCAATTGCAAAGGCGATGGCGGCAATTTCATCCTCGGCCTGGTGGACAAAACCACCACAGGCAGGGAAAACATCAGCCAGATAGTGAGAAGCAGAGGTGGCGGGGGTGATCGGATACATCGACACCAGCTCCATCCCGGAGGCCATCACTCCAAGACCAACTGCGGTGTTACCGTTGGTAACCACCATAGGCTGGTCGCCCATACCCTGCTGAGGGGGGATGTCGAAGAAGTACTCACTCAACTGGTCGATGGCAAATTGATAGCCCGCATCAAACAGATTCTGGTTGCTGCTGATGATCGCCTCTTTCTTGCCCGCAAAGGTGAGCGCAATCTCGTTACGCCCCATCTCTCTGTCGCGGTTATAGATGCGGCAGAGCATCCCCAGTACAAACATGTTCTTGCCCTTGCGCGGGTCTTTTACCACCTTGAGGCACGCCTCATGGATCGATAACTCATGGACAATCAGACCGTGGTCGCGGAACTCCTCAACCGCCTTGACATAGAGCTGCTGGATCTTGGTGGATGGATCGGTGGCCCAGCGGTTGTCGAGTAGTACGATGGTCCCTTTCTTGTAGGCACCATTGGCAATACGGGAGTAGAGCACCTGTTCATTGAAGGCGACGACCAGATCTCCCTCATTACCGACATTGGTGATGTATTTGGAGCCAAGGCGGACGCGAATGCCGCTGGCTCCCGAAGGGGTGCGTGCCGGGGGCTGGATCTCAGCCGGGATAATCTCAACGGTCCAGACCCCGTTTCTCATTTTGGCGCTGATATTACCGAAGGTCTGGCCGCATTTCTGGGCCCCTTCACCGGAGTCACTGACAATCTCTACAATGTGTTCTTGTATAGTGGTTGGATTCACAAACGATTCCCTCGTAGAACAAAAATTCCATGCTCGACCTGATGCTCAGATCGACTGTGATAGCCGCGCATACTCTCATCAATGGGCGTGAAAATCAAGTTGTGGCTTCCGGGCTCTGTTGCTAAGTCTGCTTGTTTCTCTGTAAATGGACGATGATGTGCCCATTTTCATGTTTTTTGTGGGTGTTTTATGCTGGGGGTACTTTACATTTCTCTGCCGTGCGTTGTAGAGTGCCGAATCTGATCGAGGTCTCAATTATTGGGGAGAGTTGAAAGAATGGGAAAAATTGAGCGAGTAGCTGGAAAACTTGTGGTGCCGGACCGGGTTGAGATCCCCTATATAGAGGGGGATGGCATTGGTCCCGATATCTGGAGTGCCGCAGAACGGGTTTTTGATGCGGCAGTCGAGAAAGCCTACGGAGGCAGTCGAAAGGTTCACTGGCGAGAGGTTTTGGCGGGCCAGAAGGCATTTGATCAGACCGGTAGCTGGTTACCTGAAGAGACGATGCATATCTTTCATGAATATCTGGTGGGCATCAAGGGGCCACTGACGACCCCGGTTGGGGGCGGTATGCGCTCATTGAATGTGACGCTACGTCAGGCACTCGACCTCTATACCTGTCTGCGTCCAGTACGCTACTTCAGTGGTGTCCCAAGCCCGGTAAAGTGGCCGGAACGGGTGGATATGACCATCTTCCGCGAGAATACCGAGGATATCTACGCCGGTATTGAGTATATGAATGGTACGGACGAGGTGGAGAAACTGAAGAGATTTCTGATCGAGGAGATGGGGGTGAGTAATATCCGCTTCCCGGAGAGCACATCGATTGGGATCAAACCGGTCTCCAGAGAGGGCTCCGAACGGATTATCCGACAGGCGATTCAATATGCACTGAATCGCAACCTCCCCTCTGTGACACTGGTTCATAAAGGCAATATCATGAAGTTCACCGAGGGTGCCTTTAAAAACTGGGGGTATGCGTTGGCTGAGCGCGAGTTTGGTGATCAGGTCTTTACCTGGCTGCAGTATGAGCGAATCGCAGCAGAACAGGGCGCAGCGGCAGCCAATCAGGCTCAGGCCGATGCAGAGGCTGCGGGTAAGGTGATTATTAAAGACTCGATTGCGGATGCCTTTCTGCAGCAGATTCTGTTGCGTCCCGAGGAGTATGCGGTCATTGCCACGCTGAACCTCAATGGTGACTATATTTCGGATGCACTGGCGGCAATGGTTGGTGGAATTGGTATCGCACCAGGGGCAAATATCAACTATGAGAGTGGTCATGCCATCTTCGAGGCGACCCATGGTACGGCACCAAAGTATGCAGGGATGGACAGGGTGAACCCCGGTTCAGTGATTCTCTCCGGTGCGTTGATGTTTGAGTATATGGGGTGGAGTGAGGTGACTGATTTGATCTATAAAGTGCTGGGTGAGACGATAGAGCAGAAGAGAGTGACCTATGATTTTGAGCGCCTGATGGAGGGCGCAACACGGGTCAAGACCTCGGAGTTTGCGAATGAGATGATCAACAAGATGTGATATATCCGGTAGAAATGGAGAAGTTAACGTATCAGCACTACCGTATCAGGGGCGCCACGAGCGGAGTTAATTGAGCTTGACTGAGGTCAGTTTGGTTGAAAAATCCCGGTCTCATCTTCCGCTGATGGTGCTGTTGTTCTGCGGCGGCGCGCTGTTGCTGTTCTCCCTCTGGAGCCCCAATGCTGCGCTCGTAAAAGGGGGTGGGTTGGCACTGATTATTATTGCTCTTTTTGTCACTGCCCGTATCCCGGAATATATTACTGTACTCATCTTCTTCTCCCTCGCAACACTGTTTCAGGTTGCCCCTACCGAGGTGGTCTTCTCCGGTTTTCAATCCGCCGCACTCTGGCTGGTGTTTAGTGGTCTGGTGGTGGGTGTAGCGATGCAGATTACCGGGTTGGGAAAACGGATCGCCAGTTACCTGGCAGGATATCTGGAGGGGAGCTATTTTCGCCTGATCAGTGGGGTGGTTCTGGTGGGCCTGCTCCTTGCCTTTGTGATGCCTTCGGCGATGGGGCGTATTTTATTGTTGATTCCCGTTACTCTGGCACTGGCGGACCATTTCGGTTTTGAGCCGGGCTCGAATGGGCGAACGGGGTTGGTGATGGCAGTCACCCTGGGCACCTTTATCCCGGCATTTACCATCCTCCCTGCCAATGTGGTCAATATGATTTTGGTGGGGATGGCTGAGAGCCAGTACAACTTCTCTCCACTTTTTGGTGAATACCTGTTGCTCCTGTTTCCTGTGTTGGGGTTGTTGAAATCGGGTTTTATCATCGCACTGGTGCTCTGGTTTTACCCAGACCAACCGCAAGTGGTGGATAAGAGTGATGTGCACCATAACCGCGTGCTCTCAAAGGATGCCCGTATTCTGGCTGCCGTACTCGCACTCCTGCTACTGTTCTGGATGACCGACTTCATCCACCACATCTCTCCAGCCTGGATTGGGTTGGCCGGAGCCGTCTATCTTCTGCTGCCTAGAGTAGGGGTGGTGCACGGAGATCAGTTTAATCGTGAGGTGGATTATGCGCCACTTTTTGTCGTTGCCGGAGTGATTGGGTTGGGGGGCGTCATCCATTATGCCGGGGTTGGTGGGGTAATGAATAGTTACCTGATCACTCACCTGCCACTCGACCCAGAGACCCCATTTATCAACTACCTCTCTGTTGCCGTTATCGCAACCCTAACGGGGGTGGTCACGACACTACCCGGTATTCCGGCAGTGGTCACGCCATTGACGGGAGATATTGCTGCCGCTACCGGGTTTTCACCACCCGCTGTTTTGATGATGCAGATGGTTGGCGTCTCATCGATCCTCTTTCCTTATCAGGCACCACCACTGCTGGTTGCGCTGCAACTGACTGGCGTGAAGTTGCAGTCAATGTTCCGGCTGATTCTGATTCTGGCACTGGCCTCTTATCTGGTATTTATCCCGTTGAACTATCTCTGGTGGCAGATGCTTGGGTGGATATGAGGTGCCCATGAGTCTGTGGCGTGACGGTGGTCCAGTTTAGCGCTGAAAAAGTGCATTTCTCAGAGCTACCCGTTATTCTACTCACTGCAAAAGAGACGGTAACTCCCCATGTTGAACTATATTCTGCGTCGTATCCTCTACGCCTTCCCAATTCTGGTAGGGGTCAACCTGATCACCTTTTTCCTCTTTTTCGTC
>JABHIC010000206.1 GCA_018671205.1 Gammaproteobacteria bacterium | reverse complement strand
TACAGCGATCAGCAATACAGATCCTGGTAGAAGCCCTCTCACCACCCCGCCACAATGCCGGCCTCTGCAGAACAAGGCCTCCGCTAAATGTACGGCAGATGCCATCAACCGCTGGAGCCAGATGGTTTTCGAGGCCTTGGCGCAACATCCGGTCAACCAACAGCGCAGTAGAGAGGCGCTGCCTGCGGCCAACGGGGTGATTCTGCGCGGCGCGGGACGCTGCCTGATGCAAAACAACCTACTCAGTGATCTCGGCATTACACCGATGGTGATTAGTGCAGAGGCGACCATTCTCGGTCTGGCGGCACTGTGCAACTTTGAGACCTTCCGCCACCCGACCTTTACCGCACTCCCCAATACCAACATTGCCGCCAAGATCGCTGCCGCGGAACAGGCACTCTCTCACTACCCTCTGGTTATTCTCCATTTCAAGGGTACTGATATCTGTGCGCATGAGCGAGACCCGAAAGGGAAAGCAGACTTTATCCAGGCCATTGATCAGGCGCTTCCGACGCTGCTCAAGAAGGCTTCTGCAGTTGCCATCACGGCGGATCACTCTACCAGCTCAGAGACAGGAGACCACTGTGGTGATCCCGTCCCTTCTCTGCTCTATTATCCGGGGGTACGCAGAGACCACTGCAAACAGTTCTCTGAGGTGAGCTGTATGCAGGGGGGGTTGGGGACGATTGCCTCCAGTTCGATACTGTTGATGTTACTGGACGGAATGAACTGGATGCAGAACTACCGGGTCAAGGATCGATGGATGGTTGAGTCTTGAGTCTCAGCGCCCCGGGGCACCCGCTCTTTTCCCGCCTCATAATCCTAGTACTCCGATAATTACTTATTTTTCAACTCTTTGAGTTGAGCCAACCCATTTCTCCTCTGTACTGAAATCACCTTAAGCTCATTCTTGACACGCTTACGACTTTTTTCAGAGCCCTGTTTATCCAGCTTCTTCTTCAGGGCATATTTTCTCTTTTTTAACTTTTTCAACGCAACCAGCAGACACTCTTTCTCTTTCTTGCATTTACGCTGTTTTTCATCAAACAGATCCGTGAGACCTTTTAAGTATTTTTTCAATGTCATCGATTAGCCCTTCCCGGAATCATGAGTGAAGTTATATTTTACTGGATACAAGCCCTTCTATATCCTCACTATCCAGGGCCATATTCCTCTCTACAGAATACCGTACTGGATCATGAGTAATAAACAGGTTTGGTCCCATTGTAATAAGATTATTTACGATATTGTGTGAGTAATTTACATCATTAATGAGTGATGTTGCCATCTGTGCGGTAATCTTTCTCTCACGGATCAGACGATCCAGGTCACCACTCGTGAGAATATCACTCTCTTCTATCTCGATCCTGAGTGCATCCAGTGAAAGCAGGTCTACCTCTTCAACCGTTGTACTCAGCGCATGAATCTCTTGCAGAACACCACCTATTTTTTCCTGAATCTTATTGTATTCACCACGGATGTGGGCATTATCCGAATGGACATAGGTTATAAGGTTTTTCCGCAGATGCTTCACATCTTTGACCGCTTCCACAATATCACGCGCGGATGCACGCAGCGCAAATAACTGCTCTGCATATTCAGCTGGCATATTATGCTGTGCCCTGCCAATAAACTCCACAATGGCACTGTAAATCACCTTAATCTTATTCGCATAGACATCATCAATATCAATATGGATCGGTTTGCCCCTCTGTCTTACCACCTCATCCAGCCTCTTTTCCGACAAAAGCTCATGCCGATGCAGACCAATTCCATGAGCAATCACCTCAAAGGCCTGATCAAACAGGTGCAATGTCTCTTTGCGCACAGTCTCGATGGCTGTATCTGGAAACTCAATGGCGGCATCATTCAGGTAGAGAGGCTCAATCAGACCAGGCTCTTTATTGACGAAATTTTTATTTAAAAATATCACCAACCTATTCACAAATGGCAACATTATAATGACACCCAACAGGTTAAATATTGTATGGAAAATCGCGAGCTTCAGGGTGTAATCATCCGCAGAGATACCCACCGCATCACTCACCCAGACTACGGCCTCCTGAATTTGGTAGATAAATACAATGGCTACCACGCCTGTAACCATGTTAAAAATCAGGTGGGCCCCTGCGAGACGCCGGCCATCCACATTGGAGCCCAGTGATCCCAGTATCGCAGTAATCGTTGTCCCTACATTGGCACCAATCGCCAAGGCCAGTGCATTTTCATAGGTGATTTGACCTGCCGCGAGTGCGGTTATGATAATGACCAGTGTTGCATGGCTTGACTGCATGACTACCGTAGCAAAAACCCCAATACCGGCAAACAGAAACAGCCCTGGATATCCTGCTACTGCAAACTGAGCCAGGTCGATGGTATCCTTAAAGGATTCAAACCCCTCTTTCATATAGTGAATACCCAGAAAGAGAAAGCCCATGCCCGCCAATATATAACCGATGCCTTTTAGTGATTTTGCTTTTTGAAAAGTCAGTATGAGCCCAAATACCAGCATGGGCATCGCATATGCGGAAATTTTAACCTTTAGACCAAACCCGGCAATTAACCATGCGCCCGTTGTGGTACCCAGATTGGCACCAAATATAATGCCAATACCCGCCGAGAGACCGATAAGACCCGCACTGAGAAACGAGATTGTAATCACAGAAACCAGGGAACTGGACTGCATAAAGGTCGTGCTCAGGACACCAAAAGAGACACTTTTCCAGAGTTTATCCGTCGTCCGACGTAAAATCTTCTCCAGCACACCACCAGTAAACTCTCTGAAACCATCTTCCAAAAAGAGCATACCAAACAGGAAAATAGAGACCCCAGCAGCAATCTCTTTGAAATCAGGACTGACCCAGAAACCATACGACAGAATCAGCAACACCACAGGAAGAACGATCTTTTTTAACATGACTCGGCAACCCTATAAAACAGCATTCAAACGGTATCCACGTGCTGCTTTGCTCTCATCATCTGGCGTTATCTCAATCCCGGCTGCCCTGATCTCATCGGCCAATAAAAAAAGAAAGGCCGGGTCTGCATGCTCATCCGTAGTGGTCAGCTCCAGCTCAATTTCAGAGATCGGGCTGACGCTGACGTTATCGGAGGGTTCATAGAGACGAACCTCCCCCAGATCAACGGCGAACTCAACACTCCCCCCCTGCGGAGCCTCTAAAATCCACAGACTGCGCACAAAATCAGTGACGAACAGGGGCTGCAGGCGGTGCTGGCGGATGGCCTGACTAATGACCTCAATCCCCAGTTGATCCAACAACTCCAGATCCAGTTCCGGTTTCGACAGTGGCACCTCAAACTCATTTCTGCGATGGAGCCCTCTCTCACTGCTCCCGGCAGTTTTCACGGTTCGTACCCACCCGTCCTCCTTGTCCCGAATCCTCAGAGAGACTTTCTGCTCATGCAGCTCAAGCGCTGGAGTATCAAAGTAGGTACTGACCAGGTGTCGCTCTTGTACCGCCCCAGCACCATATTTTTGCAGCAGGCTCAGCTTTTTAATCGCCTCAACCTGCTCTACCGAGACCGCCAGTTTAAGCTCAGTTTCCATCTGACTTCCCCTGTCGCAGAATTTTCAGCTCCTGCCACAGCTGTGAAAATGCAACGGCTGCATTTGAACGGGGCATAGTGGCCAACACCGGCTCACGGGTTACCCCCATATTCTCCACATCCACTGAATAGGGCACCTCGCTGTTGAGAAACCGTTTATATCGCGCCCGCATCTCCCCTCTTACCTCTTTATGCAGCCGCTTGCGCTGCTCAACCATAGAAAAGAAGGGGCGCAGCTCTTTCTTGTTCAGGCGGGACTGCTTATAAAATTGAACCAGCTGTTCAAAGGTACGTTGTGACAGGGTGGTCGGAACAATCGGAACCACAACCTGATCGGATGCGTGGAAGATATTTTCAGAGAGGATAGAGATGTTGGGAGGACAATCCAGCACCACCAGGTCATACTCATCACTGAGTGACTGCAAGATCTGCGAGAGGCGCCTGCGTGATTTTTTCATACTGGCCAACATCTGATCAAAGTCCCGGTAGGCCATATTGGCCGGAAGAATATCCAGTCCTGGATAGTCCGTCCCTTTAATATTGCGAACCAGACGATCTCTGCGGGTAAAAAAGGAGTCCGCTTTTAGATTTTTTGAGGGCTGTACCCGAAAATAGAATGAGGAGGCCCCCTGTGGGTCCAAATCACAAACCAGGGTTCTCAACCCATCCAGGGCGGATGCATAGGCAAGATTTATCGCGGTTGCCGTTTTACCCACTCCACCCTTGATGCTGTAACAGGCGATCACCTTCATTTTTTGACCCTCTTCTCTTTACTGTCGCCAGGATTGTAATCCCCCTTTACACGACTCTCTGATCGCTCTGACTGGACTGTTGTTTTCTCACTCTCCCCCTCACTGACCATCGCCGCATAGAGTTCACGGGTCTGTGCGCTATAAAACTGGCGGAAGGTCTCTGTGACCCTCGCTCTCTCCATCCGCTGCTCATGATTCAACGCACCAATGAGCCCCCCCACCGCAGCCAGCAACGGGGGCTGTTTCTGGTCCGGCGCCTTCAGCTGCGCCTCCAGTGACTCCTGTT